>DATHBQ010000346.1:0-17388 GCA_035296105.1 Propionibacteriaceae bacterium
CGAGGTACGCCCGGATTCCGGCCCGGGCGTCGGCATGGCTTGGATCGACCGCCCGGATCGTGACGCTGGCCGCGGTCAGCAGACGCTCCACCTCCTGCATCGCGGCGACCAGCCGGTGCTGCTGGCGCCGGCTGAGCGGCGTCAGCAGGGAGCGGGCCAGGTCGTCGCTGCGCTCGTCGATCACGGCCCGCTCCCCGAGGCCGGCCTCCGTCAGGTATGCCGTTCGGACCCGCCCGTCGGCCGGGCTGGTGTGGACGGTGACGAGCCCGTCGCCCTCGAGTGCCCGCAACAGACGGCTGAGGTGGCCGGAGTCGAGACCGAGGCGAATCCGAAGGGCCCGGACCTCGGCGCCGCCCGGGCCGATCTCCCACAGCAACCGGGCCGGAGCGAGCGGACGGTCCCGGGCCAGGAAGCGGTCGTTCAGGGCACCCACCTGCTGAGTGACGGTGCGGTTGAAGCGACGGACCGCCGCGACAGTCTCGATCATTCCCTGACTTTAGTCAGGTTTAGTCGGCGATGCTGTCCACAGGCCCGATCCGTCCGAAGCGTTGTGTCCACAGATTTTGGTGGCGGCGTAACGACCGGGGTGGCGTCCGCAAACTCCGGGCATGGATCCCCGCCACGCCGGCGACCCCACCATCGTGGTGAGTACGTCAGACCCGGAGTTGCTCGACCACGCCCTGTCGGTGGTCGCCACCGCCGGGCTGGAGGCCGAGGTGGCCAGCGACCCGGCCTTCCTCCGTGGGCGATGGAGCAGTGCATCGATGCTGCTGGTCGGCGTGGACCACGCCCCGGAGCTCGCCGAGCTCCGGCTGCCGCGGCGGGCCGAGGTGTACCTGCTGTCCGAGACGAGCAGCGCGCCCGCGGCGTACCAGTGGTCGATCGCGCTGGGTGCGGCCGTTGTGGTGGTCCCCGGACATGTGCGTTGGCTGTCCGGCGCGATCGCCGAGGTGAGCCGACGCCCGTCCGGGTCCGGGCGGACAGTCTGCGTGACGGGCGGCTCGGGTGGGGTCGGAGCTTCCACGCTCGCGGCGGGGCTGGCGTTCGTCGCGGCGAGGTCCGGCCGACGCACCGTGCTGGTCGACCTCGATCCGACCGGTGGCGGGCTGGACCTACTGGTGGGCGCCGAGCGGCTCGACGGGTGGCGGTGGCCGCGGCTGGCGACGGCCCGTGGTCATCTGGGTGACCTCGGCGACCAGCTGCCGGCCGTCGACGGCGTCGACCTGTTGTCGATGGGCCGGGGCGTCGAGTCGGCGACACCGTCACCGGAAGCGATCCGAGCGGTGCTCGGGGCGTTGTCCGCGAGTCATGAGCTGACCGTGGTCGACGTCCCACGGCATGTCGGTGCCGATGCGCTCGAGCCACTGTCCTCGGCATCCGCCTGGATGGTGGTGGTCCGCGATGATCTGCGGGGCGTGACCGCCGGCCGGGAGCGCCTGCGGACGCTGCAGGCTGCCGGTATCCATCCCGGCGTGGTCGTTCGCAGTGGCCGGTCACGGCGGATCGATGCGCAGAGCGTGGCCGAAGGAGCCGCTGCCGATCTGTTGGCGGTTCTGGCCGAGGAGCCCGGTCTGCTGCTAGCGGCCGAACGTGGAGACCCGCCGGGGCGGTCCGGGCGCAGCCCGCTCGGGCAGGTGGCACGTCGCTTGCTGGACCAGGTCGGGCAGACCTCCGACCCGACCCGCTCGGAGGTGTCGGCGTGATCCCGCTCGAGCCGGTCGACCTCGATCCGCTCCGGGACCGGCTGGCCGGACTCGGCCGGGCGCCCACTCCGGCTGACGTGGCGACGGCCATGCGGGCGGAGGGCCGGATGGTCAGCGACGCCGCCCTGATCGAGACCGTCGAGGCGCTGCGCCGGCACAGTGTCGGGGCCGGGCCGCTGGAGGACCTGCTGCGCGCGCCGGGCGTGACCGACATCCTGGTCAACGGACCGGACCGGGTCTACGTCGACCGCGGCGCCGGGCTGGAGCTCACCGGGCTGCGGTTCCGGCACGACGGCGAGGTCCGTCAGCTGGCGCAGCGGCTGGCCGCGTCGGTCGGTCGGCGGCTGGACGACGCGGTGCCGTTCGTGGACGCCCGGCTGCCCGACGGTAGCCGGATCCACGCGGTCCTTGCCCCGCTGGCCGACCCCGGCACCTGCATCTCCCTCCGGGTGCTGGGGACCAAGACCTTCACGCTGGACGACTGCCTGCGCTCGGGTGCGCTGCATCCCGTCGGGGCGGAGCTGCTCCGCCGGATGGTGGCCGCCCGACTTGCCTTTCTGATCAGCGGCGGAACCGGTTCGGGCAAGACCACCCTGCTCGGAGCATTACTGGCCCTGGTCCCGGCCGAAGAGCGGGTAGTGATCGTGGAGGACTCCCGCGAGCTCGACCCCGGTCACCCGCACGTGGTCCGGTTGGAGGCTCGTCCCGCCAACGCCGAACGCGCCGGAGCGGTCACCCTCACCGACCTGGTTCGGCAGTCCCTGCGCATGCGCCCGGATCGGCTGGTCGTCGGTGAGGTCCGGGGTCGGGAGATCTGCGACCTCCTGTCCGCCCTGAACACCGGTCACGAGGGCGGCTGCGGCACCGTCCACGCCAACTCGGCGGCGGACGTCCCGGCCCGGTTGGAGGCACTCGCCGCGCTCGGCGGGCTTGACCGGAGCGCGCTGCACGCCCAGCTCGCTGCCGCCTTGCATGCCGTGGTTCACGTCAGCCGGGACGAGACCGGCGTCCGCCGGGTGAGCGAGATATCGGTGCTGGTCCGATCGGCGACCACCGGACTCGTCCACACCGAGCGGGCTGTGCTGTTCGCACCGGACGGCCGGGTTGAGCTGGATACGGGTGGGCCGACGCTGGAACGGCTGCTCGCCCGATGATGGCGCTGCTCTGCGTGCTGTTCGCCGCGCTGGCGGTGTGGCTGGGGGTGCCACCACCCCGGGTGGAGCAGCCGGTGATCCCGGTCGACGCGTCGACGCGACCGGGAGGACGGCGGTCCGGTCCATCACGGCTGCTGGTGGGGAGCGGCGCGGCCACGGCGGTGACCGTCGCACTGGCCGGACTGCTCGATGGCGCCCGCGGTGCCGTGCTCGGCGTGGCCCTCCTGGTCCTGGCCTGGACCGGAGCGGGGCTGCTGCGCCACCGGAGCCAGGCCCGAGTCGAGCGGCGCCGCCGCGCCGACGTGGCTCAGGCGTGCGCGAGCCTGGCCGCCCAGCTGCGGATCGGTCAGGTGCCCAGTGTGGCGCTGAGGACCGCGGCCCGGGAGCATCCGGTACTGCGGGAGGCCCGGGATGCACAGGACCTGGGCGGCGAGGTAGCCCGGGTCTGGCGTACGCAGGCCTTGCAGCCCGGCTTCTCCGGACTGCTCGATCTGGCCCGCGCCTGGCAGGTCTCCACCCGGACCGGCGCACCGATGTCGGCAACCCTGGAACAGGTCGCCGCCGAGATGGTCGCCGAGCAGGACCTGCGGGCCGTGGTGGCCGGCGAGCTCTCGGCGCCGCGGGCAACCGGCAAGGTGATGGCGGTCCTGCCCGGCTGCGGCGTCGGACTCGGCTACCTGCTGGGCGGAGAGCCGGTCGGCTGGCTGCTCGGTGGCCCGGGGGGCTGGGGTTGCCTGTTGGCCGGTGTGGTCCTGGCCTGCCTGGGCGTGCTGTGGATCGAGACGCTGGCCCGGAGGGCGGCGGACTAGGCGATCGGAGGGTGGCGATGGATACGTTGCTGAGCGGGTTGGGTCGGCTCCCGCCCGCGGCCTGGGCATGCGGCGGGTTCGCGATGTTGGCGGTCCTCGGGCTGATGCGCCCTCCGGGCGGCCGGCTCCGGCGCGCTGGCGACGGGCCGGGGGACGCGAGAACGGACCGGTGGATCCGCGATCTCGGCTGGCTCACCGGCCGGAGCGATGGGATCGCCGCCCGCCCTCGGCTCCTGCTCGGAGCCATGGCCGCCGCGGCCGCGTGTCTGGCTGCATCCCGGCTCTCGGCTGGCCCTGGTGCCTGGGCGTGGCTGGTCTGGCCGGTGCTCGCGGCCGCAACGGCGGTCCTGCTCGGCGTCCTGGAGCCTTCGAGCGTGCGCCGTCGCCGGGAGCGGCTGGTGGCCGACACACCGCAGGCCCTGGACCTGATGGCGGCCGGCCTGGCGGCGGGGATGCCTGTCCGGCTGGCGGCGCGAGTGGTGGTCGACGCCTTCGACGGCCCGTTGGCAGATGACATCGGGCGGGTGCTCGCTCTGGTCGATCTCGGTGTCGCCGAGCCGGAGGCCTGGCGAAGTCTGGCCGGCCACCCCCAGCTCGGCCCGGCCGCCACCGAGCTGTCCCGTTCGGTGGACTCGGGCACCCTGATGGTCGAGGCGTTGGGCCGGCATGCCGTCGCTGCCCGGGAGACGCGACGCAGGGCTCTGCTGGTGCGCGCCCGCAGTGTCGGTGTGCGCAGCGTGCTGCCCCTGATGACCTGCTTCATCCCGGCGTTCCTGCTGCTCGGTGTGGTCCCCACCGTGGTGTCCGCCCTGGTCGCTGCCCTGGGCTGACCACCCGTTTCCACAGGCCCAGCCAACGCCCGGAACGCCATCCACAGATTTCACCGGGGCCGGTCGATTCGGCGCCGCGTCCGCAGACTCCCGGTGCATCCGAGGAGATGCCGCCCGTGGGGGGCGAACGACGCAAGGAGGAAGTATGGGTAAGGACATCGCCGTGGTGGCGGGCGACCTGGTCGTTCCGGGTGCCAGTGACCAGGTCGGGTCGATGGCGGTCGGGGAGGTGTCCGACGGAGGTGAGCCGGCGATGCCGGCCGGGACGGGTCTCGACCGGCACCGCGAGCGCGGCATGGTCAGCGCCGAGTGGGCGGTCGGCATCGTGGCCGCCGTCGCCATCGCCGGGGTGCTGCTGGCCGTGGTCACCAGCGGGGAGGTGCAGGACGCGCTGCTGAAGTTCCTGCTCTGGGTGATCAAGAGCTTCGTATCGGTCGTGGACTGACTGTCCTCCCGACCCGGACCAGGCCATGAGCGCGCGTCGGATGCGACGGTGCGATGGGCGGGGAATGGTGACGGCCGAGCTGGCCGTCACCATCCTCACCGCCTTCACCCTGCTGGTGATGATGTGCTGGGGGATCTCGCTGGTGGTCCTGCAGCTGCGCTGCATCGACACGGCGGCGGCGGTGGCGCGGCAGACCGCCCGCGGCGACGGGGCCGGCGTGAACCACGCCCGGAGCCAGGCGCCGGCCGGGGCGAAGGTCACCACTCAGCTGCGGGCTTCGGTGGTCACGGTCACCGTCCGGGTGTCGGCACGGCCACTGGCCGACTGGCTGGTCACCGTGCCCCTGCAGGCCCGCGCCTCGGTCGTCCGCGAGCCCGAGTCGACGGATCCGCCGTGAGCCCCGTGAATCGGGGCGGACGAGATGAGCTGGGCAGCGGAACGGTGCTGATGGCGGCCGTGATGTCGGTGGTGGTCGCCCTCGCCGCGGCGGCGACCGTGGTGGCCGGCTACCTGGTCAGCCACCATCGGGCGAGGTCGGCGGCGGACCTCGCGGCGTTGAGCGGGGCAGCGGTACACGCGCGGGGCGAGGATGCGTGCGACCAGGCTCGGCGGATCGCCCGCCGGAACGGCGCTCGGGTCACGCGCTGCGACCAGGTCGGTGACTCGGTCGACTTCGTCGTCACCGTCCGGGTGGTCGTCGAGGTTGGGGTGCGGTCACCCGGGCTGCCGCGCCGGGTCCAGGCGGAGGCGCACGCGGGACGGGTGAACTGAGCCGTCGGCGTCGAGCTCCGTGGCGGGGTCCCACCGGCTACGCCCGAGGCTCGTCCCGGTCGTCGGCTCCCGGACCGGCGGTCGGCGGGTCGGCCGGGACGGTGGTTCGGTCCTCCTCGGGTTCGAGATCCAGGCTGGAGCTTCCTGGGTGGTCCCTCGGCTTGAGGTCACCACCGCCCGAATCGGGATCCGCAGCCCGCCTGGTGTCGGCCCGGTCCTCGCCTGATCCGGCGCTGCTGCCGACCGCCGGCCGCTCCGCGCTTCTCAGCCGCCGCCGGGTCTCCCGACGCCGCCGGATCCCCGCTCGCAGCAGCAGCAGCGCAGTGATCGTCACCAGGGCGGCGCCGAAGCCGGTGAAGAAGACGCCGGCGCTGGTTACCGGCACCAGTACGCGGAAGAGCGACAGCTGGTACACGTCGGGGTTGCTGAGCACGATTGCCACGCTGAAGACCAGCACGATGATGAGCAGCACCAACGCGAGGACGATCATGTCGTTATTATCGCGTGGTCGCTGAGCGGTCCGGGGGCTCGCGTTGCTGGGGACGAGGTGTGTCCTTGTCCGCTCTGTTCAGTCAGAAGCAGACCAGTGGTGCAGGTGGTTGGACTTCGCGCGGTCAAGCGGCGTACGGTGCGCGTGCGCAAATGGATCAGTTGGAGAGGACTTCGGTATGCCAGTAACCCTGTCGGGGGTCAACCTGACGTTCGTTGCCATCGTCGGGGTCATCGCCGTGATCGCCCTGGTGATGGCGATGGTGTTCCGGCGCGAGGTCCTGGCGGCCGGTGACGGCACCACCAACATGCAGAACATCGCCCGCGCCGTACAGGAAGGGGCGAGCGCCTACCTGGGCCGCCAGTTCCGGACGCTGAGCGTCTTCGCCGTCGTGGCCTTCGTCCTCCTTCTCCTGCTTCCCGTCCACTCCAGCGATGAGTACGGCACCTGGACGCTGAAGATCTCCCGCTCGATTGCGTTCTTGGCCGGAGCCGTCTTCTCGGGCCTGATCGGTTTCCTCGGCATGTGGCTGGCCGTCCGGGCCAACGTGCGGGTGGCCGCGGCCGCGCGCGACGCCGGCCGGGATCTCGCGATGCGGATCGCCTTCCGCACCGGCGCCCACGTCGGCATGGCCACGGTGGGCCTGGGTCTGCTGGGGGCCGCGGTCGTGGTACTCCTCTTCCGGGGCGACGCCCCCACCATCCTCGAAGGCTTCGGCTTCGGGGCGGCGATGCTCGCCATGTTCATGCGTGTCGGCGGCGGCATCTTCACCAAGGCCGCGGACGTCGGCGCGGACCTGGTGGGCAAGGTCGAGCACAACATCCCCGAGGACGACCCGCGGAACGCGGCCACCATCGCCGACAACGTCGGGGACAACGTGGGCGACTGCGCCGGGATGGCCGCCGACCTCTTCGAGTCCTACGCGGTGACCCTGGTCGCCTCGCTGATCCTGGGCAAGGCGGCGTTCGGCGAGGCCGGGCTGGTGTTCCCACTGATCGTCCCGGCCATCGGCGTGATCACCGCGATCATCGGCGTCTTCCTGACCAAGCCACGGGCCGGCGAGAACGGCCTGAAGACGATCAACCGATCGTTCTACATCTCGGCGGGGATCTCGGCGGTGCTCTGCGCCATCGCCGCCTTCGCCTACCTCCCGGCCGACTTCGCCGGGCTCAACCTGCCGGAGGGTTCCGTCGTCGACGCGCCGATCGACGACCCGCGCATCGTGGCCATCGGCGCGGTGATCATCGGAATCGTGCTGGCCGTGATCATCCTCTCCCTCACCGGCTACTACACCGGCACCGAGGACCGCCCGGTCAAGGACGTGGGCAAGACCTCTCTCACCGGCCCCGCCACCGTCGTGCTGTCCGGCATCTCCGTCGGCCTGGAGTCGGCGGTCTACACCGCGATCGTCATCGCGGCTGCCGTCTACGGCGCCTTCCTGCTCGGCGGTTCCGGCGTGGTCGGCCTGTTCGCCATCGCCCTGGCCGGCTGTGGCCTGCTGACCACGGTCGGCGTGATCGTGGCCATGGACACCTTCGGTCCGGTCTCCGACAACGCCCAGGGCATCGCCGAGATGTCGGGTGACGTGCACGGCCCCGGCGCCCAGATCCTCACCGAGCTGGACGCCGTCGGCAACACGACCAAGGCCATCACCAAGGGCATCGCCATCGCCACCGCCGTGCTGGCGGCGACGGCGCTGTTCGGCGCCTACACCGACGCCATCCGCGGCGTGCTCGCCGAGAACTACAACCGGTTCATCGACGAGGCGGTGGTGTTCGCGCCGCAGACCCTGGTCGGGTTGATCCTCGGCGCCGCTGTCGTGTTCCTGTTCGCCGGGCTGGCCATCAGCGCGGTGGGACGGGCGGCGGGCGCCGTGGTCTTCGAGGTCCGCCGTCAGTTCCGGGAGATCCCCGGAATCATGGAGGGCACCGGCAAGCCGGAGTACGGCAAGGTCGTCGACATCTGCACCCGCGACTCGCTCCGCGAGCTGGCCACCCCTGGTCTGCTCGCGCTGGGCGCGCCGATCGCGGTCGGCTTCGGTCTTGGCGCCGCGCCGCTGGCCGGATACCTGGCTGGGGCGATCGCCGCAGGCACCCTGATGGCGGTGTTCCTGGCCAACTCCGGTGGAGCCTGGGACAACGCCAAGAAGCTGGTCGAGGACGGACACCACGGGGGCAAGGGCTCGGACGCCCACGCGGCCACGGTGATCGGCGACACCGTCGGTGACCCGTTCAAGGACACCGCCGGCCCGGCGATGAACCCGCTGATCAAGGTGATGAACCTGGTGGCGGTGTTGATCGCCCCGGCCGTGGTGAGCATGTCGGCGCTGAGCGCCGACCCGAATCCGCTGCGGTACGCGATCGCCGGTCTCGCCCTTGCGGTGATCTGCACGGCCGTGATCATCAGCACCCGGCGGCCGGTGGCCATCGCCGAGGCGGATGTGGCTCAGACCTCGATCGCGCCGCCAGCGCCGACGCAGCCCGGTGAGGCGGTGGAGGACACGGTCGAGGTCGAGCGCGAGACGGTCGAGGCCCGGCGAGCGGATCCGACCAACAGCGCCCGCCACTAGCGCAGCAGGACGACGACGCCGGGCGATCATGGTCGCCCGGCGTCGTTTCGTCGCTGGCACACTTGAGGGGAGATGACTTCCCCCTTCCTTGGCGACCAGCGTCCCCCGGAAAATCCTGAGCCCGACCCGGCGCTGGCCGGGTTCCCGCCGCCCCAGTCCTACCCGCCGAGCTCGTACGCGCCTCAGCCGTACCCGGGCACTGAGGTTGCGCCGCCGTACGCCGGTGGTCCGGTTGCCCCGTACCCGGGTGGTCAGGTTGCGCCGCCGTACGCCGGTGGTCCGGTTGCCCCGTACCCGGGTGGTCAGGTTGCGCCGCCGTACGCCGGTGGTCCGGTCGTCCCGTACCCAGTGGCTCCCGCCCCGGTCAGTGCGCTACCGACCGAGCCGCGCCCCTACCACCAGATGCTGCGCGGACCGCGGTTCCGTTGGTGGAAGCCGATCGTCACCCTGCTGCTGGCCCTCGTGATGAGCATCCCGCTGCTGACGCTGTCGTTGCTCCCGCTGGTGGTGATGGGGCTCTACGCGGGCGACCCCGACCTCGGCGCGTCCGAGCTCAACGTCCGGAACCTTTCCCCGATCGCGTTCGTGTCGGTGAACCTGAGCCTGATCGTGCTCATCCCGTTGGCCGGGTTGACGATCTGGATTGTGCACCGGATCCGGCCTCGCTACCTGTCCTCGGTGGCCGGGGGCGTGCGGTGGCGCTGGCTGCTCCGGTGTGCGCTGGTGGTGTTGCCGATCTGGCTGGCTTACCTGGCCCTCGGCCTGCTGGTCGCGCCGCCGGAGTCGTCGAGACCGGACGAGTGGCTGGCCCTGCTGGTCATCGTGCTGGTGATGACCCCGTTCCAGGCGGCGGGCGAGGAGTACTTCTTCCGGGGCTGGGTGATGCAGAACATCGGTGCCTGGTTCGCCCGGCCGATCGTCGGCCTGGTCGTCTCGGTGGCGGTGTCCACGGTCGCGTTCGCCGTCGCCCACGGCAGCTTCGACCCCTGGATTCTCGGCAGCATCGGCTGCCTCGCCGTTGCGGCGGGGATCGCCGCCTATCGCACCGGTGGCCTGGAGGCGGGAATTGCCATGCATGCGGTCAACAACCTGCTGGCCTTCGGCGCCGTGCTGACCTTCGGCGGCTGGGACGAGGCCTTCGTCGGCGCTGACACCTCGGGCACGCCTGCGATGCTGCTGCTGGCGCTGCTGGTCCACGGCGGTGCGCTGGCCGTGATCCTCTGGCAGGCCAAGCGGCACGGCATCCAGTCGCACTTCCAGCCGCAGAGCCAGCCGGTCGCGGCCGCGGTGCCCGCCCTGCTGCAGCCCGGAGTGACCGGCTTCGCGACCGACGCCGGTCGTTAGACCGGAGCGCCGGCCAGGGCCCAGCGAATCGTGCCCAGGGCCGACCTGGTCAGCGGCCGGGCGATCAACCGATCGGCGGTCGGCAGGGTGGGCAGCAGCAGCATCGCCCGGGCCCAGGGCGGCAGGACCGAGACCGCGCCGGCGGCCAGCACGGCGTAGCCGAGCTTCTGCGGACCGGCCAGTGGGGGGTCCTCGAGCAGCAGCTCGGCCGCCTCCGTGGCGGCCGGGGTGAGCCTCAGCTCCGGTCGGTAGTCGCCGATCAGCCGGTCCACCTCCGCCACCGTCCGGGGCGGGTCGACCACCCCGAGCTGCTCGGCGATGAAGCCGGACTGGCGGACGTAGTCATCGGCCTCGGCGGCCCGCAGCGGCTTTGACGCGAATACCTGGTAAGCGGTCAGGAAGCTGTCCACCTCGGCCACGTGGATCCAGCCGAGCAGGTGCGGGTCGTCGGCCCGGTACGGCTCACCAGCCGGTGTGGTGCCCATGACCCGCTTGTGAATGGCCCGCACGATCCGGATGCTGCGCTCCGCGTCGGCGATGGTTCCGTACGTCGTGGTCGCCAGGAACCGGCTGGTGCGCTGCAGCCGCCCCCAGGGGTCGCCGCGAAACCCCGAGTGCTGGCTGACCCCGAGCATGGCCACCGGGTGCAGCGACTGCAGCAGCAGAGCCCGGATACCGCCGACGAACATCGCGGTGTCAGCGTGGACGCGCCAGATCGGGTCCTCGTCCGCGAACCAGCGCGGGCCGGGGGTGTACCAGATCCGCTGGTGCGTCTCGTCGAACTCGGGGCCGGCGATCCGGTGACGGACCGCCTCGGCCAGCTGCTTGCGTCGGACGTCCAGCGTTCGCCCGAACCACAGCCGTCCGGGCCGGAGGGCGAGTGACACCCACGAAGCATAGGGCGGGTATCCAATCGGCCGGGAATGGCCGGGACGCCCTACGCTGCTCAGGATGAGCGTCTACGCCGACGAGTACGCGCGCAGCCTGGCCGATCCGCGGACCTTCTGGGCCGAGCAGGCCAAGTCGATCGACTGGTACGTCCGGCCGGAAACCATCCTGGACGCGACCCGGGCGCCGCTCTACCGGTGGTTCGCCGGTGGTGTGCTCAACACCTGCTACAACGCCCTCGACCGGCACGTCATCCGCGGCCGTGCCGACCAGCCGGCACTGATCTTCCACTCCGCCTACTCCGGCACCCGCCGGGTCTACACCTACGCGGAGCTGCTGGAGCGGGTCGCCCAGCTGGGCGGCGGCCTGCGCGAGCTCGGCGTCAAGCCCGGCGACCGGGTGGTGATCTACCTGCCGATGGTGCCCGAGGCGGTGATCGCCATGCTGGCCTGCGCGCGGATCGGCGCGGTGCACTCCGTGGTCTTCGGCGGGTTCGCCCCGGCCGAGCTCGCGGCCCGGATCGACGACGCCGAGCCCAAGGTGGTGATCTCCACCTCCTGCGGGCTGGAGGCCACCAAGGTGATCGAGTACAAGCCGCTGCTGGACGCCGCCCTGTCCCGGACCAGGCATCAGCCGGACTACTGCGTGATCTTCCAGCGCCCCCAGGCCACCGCCGAGCTGACCGTGCCCCGCGACATCGACCTGGCCCTGCTGATGCGACCCGGGGCCTTCCAGCCCGCCGTGTGCGCCGAGGTGGCCGCGACCGACCCGCTCTACATCCTCTACACCTCCGGCACCACGGGTAAGCCGAAGGGCATCGTGCGCGACCAGGGCGGCCACGCCGTCGCGCTGGCCTACTCGATGCGGGCGGTCTACGACGTCGGTCCGGGCGATGTGATGTTCACCGCCAGCGACGTCGGCTGGGTGGTCGGGCACTCCTACGTCACCTACGCACCGCTGCTGGTCGGCGCCACGACCGTGCTCTACGAGGGCAAGCCGGTGGGGACCCCCGACGCCGGAGCGTTCTGGGACGTCGTCGCCGAGCACCGGGTCAAGGTCATGTTCACCGCGCCCACCGCGATCCGGGCCATCCGCAAGGCCGACCCGGACGGCGCCCTGATCGCTGCGCACGACACCTCGTCGCTGCAGACCCTGTTCCTGGCCGGAGAACGGCTGGACCCGGACACCTGGGCCTGGGCGGGGGAGAAGCTCGGCGTACCGGTCGTCGACCACTGGTGGCAGACCGAGACGGGCTGGCCGATCGTGGCCAACCCGCGCGGTCTGGAGCCGCTGCCGATCAAGCCGGGCTCCCCATCGGTGCCCGTGCCCGGGTACGACGTACGCGTGCTGGACGGCGCGGGTGAGCCGCAACCGGCCGGGGAGGAGGGGGCGATCGCCCTCAAGCTGCCGCTGCCGCCGGGAACGCTGCCCACGGTTTGGGGTGACGACCAGCGGTTCGTTGACGGCTATCTGAGCGCCTATCCCGGCCACTACCTGACCGGCGACGGCGGCTACGTCGACTCCGACGGCTACGTCTTCGTGATGGGCCGGACCGACGACGTGATCAACGTCGCCGGCCACCGACTGTCCACCGGGGCGATCGAGGCCGTCCTGGCGACCCACCCGGCCGTCGCCGAGTGTGCGGTGATCGGGGTTGCCGACGAGCTCAAGGGCCAGGTGCCGCGGGCGCTGGTCGTGGTCAAGGAGGGGTACGCCGGCTCGGCGGAGTCGGTGGCCGCGGAGCTGGTGGCACTGGTGCGGTCGGAGATGGGGGCCGTGGTCGCGCTGCGCCGGGTCGATGTGGTCCCGGCGCTGCCCAAGACCCGCTCGGGCAAGATCCTGCGCAAGACGATGCGCGAGATCGCCGACGGCCTGCCCGGCTCGGTGCCGTCCACGATCGAGGACCCGGCGGTCGTCGACCAGCTCCGGCCGGTGCTGGGAGCACGGTGAGTCTCTGGCCCGAGCTGGCCGCCGCGTTCCGCACCCTCGACTACCGGGTCGACGC
The DNA here is from genome assembly GCA_035296105.1 of Propionibacteriaceae bacterium. GTDB lineage: Bacteria > Actinomycetota > Actinomycetes > Propionibacteriales > Propionibacteriaceae > Microlunatus. The sequence continues at coordinate 13,009 of DATHBQ010000346.1, forward strand.
CGTCGTCGCGCTGATCGGACCCGAGGCGCACGCCGCCCTGGCCCGCAACAGCACCGTTCCGGCCTCCCGGGCGCTGGCCGGACGCGACGACCCGCTGGCCACCCTCACCCGACTGTGGCTGTTGCAGCAGCCGGTGCCGCTCAGGCCACTGGAGCGGGCGCTCCCGGGACTGATCGAGCCGCTCGTCGTGGCCGGGATCTTGTCGATCGAGCGCAACCAGCTGCGCGCCCTGGTCGACCTGCGGCCCTACGCCACCGATGACGGCGACTTCTGGGTCGCGGCCGACCTGACGCCCAACCTGGACACGCAGGTCCGGCCAATCCGACCCGACCACGTCCTCGGCGTCTCCGCCGCCTCGGGCAGCCTGGCGCAGCTGACCCTCCGTCGGCCAGTGACGCGCGCCCTCGACCTGGGCGCGGGGTGCGGGGTGCAGAGCCTGCACCTGGCCGGACACGCGGACGAGGTGGTGGCGACCGACCTCAACGCCCGAGCGGTCGACCTGGCCCGGATCACCTTCGCGCTCAACGAGACCCCGGTCGACCTGCGGCTCGGCGACCTCTACGCGCCGGTGGCGGGTGAGCGATTTGACCTGATCACCGCCAACCCGCCGTACGTGATGTCGCCGCCCGGCGAGGCCCGGCTGACCTACCGGGAGGGCCGCGAGCCGGGTGACGCGCTGGTCGAGCGGGTGGCGGTGGAGGGGGCGGCGCACCTGACCGAGGGCGGCGTGCTCCAGGTACTGGGCAACTGGGCGCACGTGCGCGGCCAGGACTGGACCGACCGGGTCGGCGACTGGGTGGCGCGGACCGGCTGCGATGCGCACGTGGTGCAGCGCGAGGTGCTGGATCCGTACGCCTACATCGAGATCTGGCTGGCCGACGCCGGCCTGACCGGGTCGACGGTGTACGCCGAGCGCTACGCCACCTGGTGCGACTACTTCGACCGGCTGGGCATCGAGGCCGTCGGTCTCGGCTGGTTGACGCTGCGGCGGACCGGGCGTACGCCGTCGGTCCGGATCGAGGACTGGCCGCACCCGGTCGAGCAGCCGATCGCGCCGACCCTGGCGGCCGGCCTCGACGCGGTCGACCGGCTGTCGGAGATGGACGACGACCACGTCCTGGCCACTCGGTGGCGGTTGGCCGACGACGTGGTCGAGGAGACGACCGGCCGGCCTGGCGCGGCCGATCCCGAGCACGTGGTGTTCCGCCAGCAGCGCGGGTTCCGTCGGGCGGTGGCTCTCGACACCGCCACCGCGGGCATCCTGGGAGCCTGCGACGGTGAGCTCACCCTCGAGCAGATCGTCGGCTCGGTCGCGACCCTGCTCGAGGTCAGCGCCGAGGCGTTGACGCGGGAGACAGTTGAACGGGTCAGGACCCTGGTACTAGACGGGTTCGTGCGCTGAGACCCGGCGCGGGAATTGGTACCGAAAGAGCAACGTCGTCCCGGCCTTACCGGCGGGAGCCCGTAGAGTATGCCCGCCGTGCCGGTGCCGGCACATCACACCAGGAGTGGGGGAAGGTCCATGGCCGTCGAGGAAGGGGGCCGGCGACTCGTCATCGTCGAGTCGCCGACCAAGGCGACCAAGATCGCCAGCTTCCTCGGTGACGGCTACATCGTCGAGTCCAGCCGCGGCCACGTCCGCGACCTGCCGACCGGCGCCGCCGAGGTGCCGGCCAAGTACAAGGGCGAGAAGTGGGCCCGCACCGGAGTCGACGTGGACAACGGCTTCGAGGCGCTCTACGTCGTCAACCCGGACAAGCGGGCGACCCTGCGTTCGCTGAAGGACGCGCTGTCCGGGGCGGACGAACTGCTGCTCGCCACCGACGGTGACCGGGAGGGCGAGGCGATCGCCTGGCATCTGCTCCAGGAGCTGAAGCCCAAGGTCCCCGCCCGGCGGATGGTCTTCCACGAGATCACGCAGTCCGCGATCGCGGAGGCGGTGGCCAATCCGCGCGACCTCGACTCCGACCTGGTCGACGCCCAGGAGACCCGCCGGATCCTGGACCGGCTCTACGGCTACGAGGTCTCCCCGGTGCTGTGGAAGAAGGTCATGCCCCGGCTGTCGGCCGGCCGGGTGCAGTCGGTCGCCACCCGCCTGGTGGTGGATCGGGAGCGGGAGCGGATGGCCTTCCGGACCGCCTCCTTCTGGGACCTGGACGCCGTCCTCGACGCCGGTGAGAAGACCGAGCCGCCGCTGTTCCCGGCCCGGCTGACCCGCGTGGGCGAGCGCCGGGTGGCCCAGGGCCGCGACTTCGACAGCCGGGGCAACCTCGTGGAGAAGGGCGCCGAGGCGCTGCTGCACCTGGATCAGGCGCAGGCCGAGAACCTGGCCGCCGCCCTGCGCACGGCCGGGTACCGGGTACGCGGGGTCGAGTCCAAGCCCTACACCCGCCGTCCGTACGCGCCGTTCCGCACCACGACCATGCAGCAGGAGGCCGGCCGCAAGCTCGGCTTCACCGCCCAGCGGGCGATGTCTGTGGCCCAGAACCTCTACGAGGCCGGCTTCATCACCTACATGCGAACCGACTCGGTGACGCTGTCCGACACCGCGATCACCGCGGCGCGCAACCAGGTGCGACAGCTGTTCGGCGCCGACTACCTGCCTGACCGGCCCCGGGTATACACCTCCAAGGTCAAGAACGCCCAGGAGGCCCACGAGGCGATCCGTCCGGCGGGCGAGAGCTTCCTGACCCCGGCCCAGACCCGGCTGACCGGCGACCAGTTCCGGCTCTACGAGCTGATCTGGATGCGGACCATCGCCTCGCAGATGAAGGACGCCGAGGGCCGCTCGATCACCGTCACCATCGACGCGACCCCGGAGCGCGGTGAGGCCTGCACGTTCGTCGCCTCCGGTCGGACGATCACCTTCCACGGCTTCCTCAAGGCCTACGTCGAGTCCTTGGACGACGCCGACCAGACCGCCGACGATGCCCAGACCCGGCTGCCCAACCTGACCGAGGGACAGACGCTGCGGCCCGAGTCGGTCACCGCCTCCGGCCACGAGACCCGGCCGCCGGCCCGCTACACCGAGCCCTCACTTGTGGCCAAGCTCGAGGAGCTCGAGATCGGCCGGCCGTCGACGTACGCCTCGATCATCCGCACCATCACCAGCCGCGACTACGTGTTCAAGCGCGGCTCCGCCCTGGTGCCGACCTGGCTGGCCTTTGCGGTCACCCGGCTGCTGGAGGAGCACTTCCCGAAGCTCGTCGACTACGCCTTCACCGCCGAGATGGAGGAGGTGCTGGACCAGATCGCCGGCGGCAACGCCGAGCGGGTCGCCGTGCTGACCGACTTCTACTTCGGCGGCGACGAGCGGGAGGGTCTGCAGCGACTGGTCTCGGAGCTGGGTGAGATCGACGCGCGCCGACTGTCCACCTTCCCGATCGGCGATCTCGAGTCCACCGCCGACAACCCGATCGTGGTGCGGGTCGGCCGCTACGGCACCTACGTCGAGGACGAGCAGGGCCGGCGGGCCAACGTGGCCGACGACCTGCCGCCGGACGAGCTGACCGTCGAGCTGGCACAGGAGCTGCTGTCCAAGCCGATGGGCGAGGAGCGTGAGCTCGGCAGCGATCCGGAGACCGGGCGGCTGATCGTGGCCCGCAACGGGCGTTACGGCCCCTACGTCACCGAGGTGATAGAGGAGGAGAGCAAGGCCAAGCCGCGGACCGGGTCGCTCTTCGCCTCGATGGACCTGGAGACCATCAGCCTGGAGCAGGCGCTGCAGCTGATGAGCCTGCCCCGGGTGGTCGGGGTCGACGAGGACGGGGTGGAGGTCACCGCCCAGAACGGCCGCTACGGGCCGTACCTCAAGAAGGGCACAGACTCCCGCTCGCTTGAGTCGGAGGCCCAGATCTTCACCGTCACCATGGACGAGGCCCGCGCCATCTACGCCCAGCCCAAGCAGCGCGGCCGGGCCGCCGCCAAGCCGCCGCTGGCCGAGCTCGGGCCCGATCCGGTGTCCGGGCGGCCGATGGTGATCAAGGACGGGCGCTTCGGGGCGTACGTGACCGACGGCGAGACCAACGCCACCCTGCGCCGCGGCGACGACGTCGAGACCATCACCGCCGAGCGGGCGGCCGAGCTGCTGGCCGAGAAGCGGGCCAAGGGACCGGCGCCGAAGAAGCGCCCGGCCAAGAAGGCGGCGGCCAAGAAGACCGCGACCAGCAACGGCGCGGCGGCCAAGAAGACCGTGGCGAAGAAGACAGCGGCCAAGAAGGCGCCCGCTCGGGCTCGCTGACGCTAGGTGGCGCCGCCGCGAGCCGGGTCCCGGGCGGTGCCGCGAACCGCTTGGTTGATTGAGTTGGTCGGGTGCGCATTTGTCGCCGCTTTCCCTTTCGAGCGTCTTAGTTCGCGGCACCGCCCGGGACCCGGCTCACG
>DATHBQ010000347.1:0-3246 GCA_035296105.1 Propionibacteriaceae bacterium
GCCGCGGCGGTCATACCGGCCGCCCGCCGCTCGGGTATGACCACGCCGGAGGCCCCGAAGGCGGCCGCCGAGCGCACGATGGCCCCGAGGTTGCGCGGGTCGGTCACCCCGTCGAGGGCCACGATCAGCGGCTCGGTGTCGGCGTCCAGCGCGGTCGCCAGCAGGTCGTCGGGATGGGCGTACTCGTACGCCGGCAGCTGCAGGGCCACCCCCTGGTGGATCGCCCCGCCGGTCAGCCGGTCCAGCTCGACGCGGGTCACCTCGAGCAGGCCGGTGCCGCGTTCGGCCGCCAGCTTGAGGATGTCCCGCAGCCGGTCGTCCCGGTCGGCTCCTTCGGCGACGTACGCCGTCCGGACCGGGATCTCCGCCGTCATCGCCTCCAGCACGGCATTGCGACCGGCCACCCACTCCGGCCCAGCGCCGGGCCGGCCGGTCCGTTGAGCCGAACCGGTGGCCGGTCGGGACCGCGTCGCCGACTTCTTGGCCTTGTGCGCCGCGTGGTACGGCCGGTCCTCGGCCTTGGGGGTCGGACCGCGACCCTCCAGCCCCCGGCGCACCCGTCCCCCGGACCCGGCGGTGTTGCCCTTGCCCTTGCGCCGGACGGCACCCTTGCGCTGGCTGTTTCCCGGCATGTCAGGCTCCCGTCGCGGAAAGGGACCAGCGGGGACCGGCGGCGGTGTCGGAGACCTCTATGCCGAGACCGGCGAGCGCCTCGCGGATGCCATCGGCGGCCGCGAAGTCCCGGCGGGCCCGGGCCTCCTGGCGCTGGGCCAGCAGCGCGGTGACCAGCCCGTCGACCACTCCCTCCAGCCGTTGGTCGGCGCCGGAGGCCGCCCAGTCCGGGCTGTCGGCGTTCAGCCCGAGCACGTGCAGCATCCCGGTGACCTCGGCCAGCCGGTCCCGGACCCGGTCCCGCTCACCGCTGTCCAGCGCGACATTGCCCTCCCGGACCGCGGCGTGCAGCACCGCGGCCGCGGCGGGCGTGCCCAGGTCGTCGTTCATCGCCGTCACGAAGGACTCCGGCACGGCAGCCTCCGCGCTGCCCACCACCTCGGTGGCCCGCTCCACGAAGTTGTCGATCCGGGCCAGGGCGGCGGCGGTCTCGGCGATCGCGTCGTCGGAGTACTCCACCGTCGACCGGTAGTGCGGCTGGGTCAGGTAGAGCCGCACCGCCCGGGCCGGGAACCGCTTGATCACCTCCGACACCAGCGCCCCGTTGCCCAGGGACTTGCTCATCTTCTCCCCAGCCGCGGTGAGCAGGGCGTTGTGCATCCAGAACCGGGCGAACTTCTGCCCGGCGGCGCTGGACTGAGCCAGCTCGTTCTCGTGGTGCGGGAAGCGCAGGTCCAGCCCGCCCCCGTGGATGTCGAACTCGTCGCCGAGGTACTTGCCGGCCATCGCCGAGCACTCCAGGTGCCAGCCCGGCCGGCCCCGGCCCCACGGTGTCGGCCAGCTGGCCGTCCGGGGCTCGTCCGGCTTGTGGCCCTTCCACAGCGCGAAGTCGCGCGGGTCCCGCTTGCCCCGCGGGTCGGCGTCCCCGGCCGGCTCCATGTCGTCGATGCGCTGGTTGGACAGCGAGCCGTACGCCGGCCAGGACTTGACGTCGAAGTAGACGTCACCCGACCCGTCCGCGGCGACGTAGGCGTGCCCGCGCTCCAGCAGCACCTCGATCAGCTCGAGCATCTCGGGCACGTGGCCGGTGGCCCGGGGCTCGTAGGTCGGCGGAGCGCAGCCCAGGGCGGCGTAGGCGGCGTGCAGCTCGCGCTCGAAGCGGTAGGCGTGGGCGTACCACGGCACCCCCTCGGCCTTCGCCTTGGCCAGGATCTTGTCGTCGATGTCGGTCACGTTGGCGATCACCGTCACCGCGTAGCCGGACCAGGTCAACCAGCGGCGGAGCACGTCGAAGACCACCTCCTTGCGGATGTGGCCGAGATGCGGGGCGGCTTGGACGGTCAGCCCGCAGTGGTAGATCGAGACCTGGCCGGGCTCCACGGCCTCGAAGTCGCGGACGCCACGGGTGGCGGTGTCGTACAGGCGGAAGGTCACTGGACGGGTTCCTTGATCGTCATGAGGCGCTGCATCACCTCGAGGCCGCCGGCCAGGGTCCGCCGGTCGGGCTCGCTCAGCCGGGCCAGGTACGGCTCGAGACCGGCGCCGATCGCCGCCCGCATCCGGAGCAGCTCGCCCATGCCGGAGTCGGTCAGACTGATGATGCAGACCCGGCCGTCGTGCGGGTCGACCTCGCGGGCCACCAGCTCGGCCGCCTCGAGCCGCTTCACGTGGTTGGTGATGGTCGGCTGGGAGCAGCGTTCGGCCGTGGCCAGGTCGCTGATCCGGGTCGGACCGTTGTCGTGGAGCCGGGCCAGCAGCCGGGCGGCGGCAAGGCTGATCTGGAAGCCCTGCTCTCGTGGCGCCCAGCGCACCATCCGCGCTGCGGTGCTGATCAGCTCCTCGCCGAGCTGCTGCAGGTTGTCCTCCATCAGGGCAGGATATTGCGTCAGCCGGGCGGCGAGGCCGACCGCTCACCGGCGAACGGCGGCCACCACCAGCCGGGCCAGCTCCGAGTATGCCTGGGCGTCGCTCAGGCCGGTCGCCGCGGCGATCTCTCCGCTGGTGATCCGGCGCATCGTGGCCGTCACCACCTCGCTCACGAACTGGGCCGGAACCTGGCGGAACGCCCCCGCCTCCGTGCCCTCGTCGATCAGTTCGCGGACCCGGTGGGCCGCGGCGACGGTGTTCTGCTCGTAGATCTCCGCGGCGGGCGCGAAATGGGCCAGATCGTCCCGGAAGGCCCGAGAGGCCGGCCGCAGGGCCTCGGCCACCGCCTCCAGGTAGCGGGTGACCCGACGCGCCGGGTTCCGGGTGGCGGCGATCGCGACCTCTACCTGCTCGGTGGCCCGCTTGAAGAAATGTCGGACCGCGAGGACGGCGAGCTGCTCCTTGCTCGCCGCCAGTGCGTACAGGGTCCGCTTGGAACAGTTGAGCCCGGCCGCTACCTGGTCCATGGTCAGTCGGCTGAACCCGTCGGCGAGCACCATCTCCACCAGCGCGTCGCGCAGGTGCGTCTGCCGGGTGGTCAGCCGCGGCTCCGGAAGAACGGCAACCATAGCGGTACTATCGTACTCTGTGGAGTACCAGGGGTCGAGAACTGCTGCAAGGAGCCGGATGACAGTCGATCGCCTGCTGCCCACCGAGGAGGGTGCGGACCTCATCGGGCTGGTCCGAGAGATCGCAGCCGCCGAGCTG
>DATHBQ010000348.1:0-2625 GCA_035296105.1 Propionibacteriaceae bacterium
CGCCCCGACGGCTGGTGGCGCGACCGGGCGGGCGCCGCGGCCCGGCTACACACCCGGCTGCGCGCCGCCGACCTCCCCTACGCCGAGATCGTCCTGGTGCTCGAGGGCCAGGCCCGGCCCGGCGTACCGGCGGGTTCCGACGGGCCCGTACGCACGGTGCACGCCCCCGCCGACGGGGACGCGACGATCGCCGACCTGGCGAGGAGGGCGGTCGCGGAGGATAGCCGGGTGGTGGTCGTGACCGCTGATCGGGCGCTGGCCGCGACGGTGCAGGACGCGGGCGCTGAGATCGTCGGGCCGGGCTGGCTGCTCGACCAGGTCACCTAGGCGCGCGGATGCCCCTCCGCCGGCTCGGGTTCGCCCGCTGGATCAGCGCCGTGCCCAGTGGCGGCAACCGCTACGACGACGAGATCGCCGCCGGCTTGCGCGACCTCGGGATCGACGTCGCAGAGTACGTCGTCCCCGGCCCGTGGCCGGCGGTGGATCCGGCTGAGGGTCGCCGGCTCGCCGAGCTGCTTCTCGCCGAGCAGGACTGGTTGGTCGACAACAGCCTGGCCGCCGGCGCGCCGGAAGCGATCACTGCGGCCCACGCCGCCGGGCGCCGAGTCACCGTCCTGGTGCACTACTTCCCGGCCGACGAGATTGGCTGGAGCCGGACGGAGCGCGACCGGCTAGCGAGCGCGGAGGGCCGGGCTCTGGCGGCAGCGGACGGGGTCATCGCGACCAGCCGCTGGAGCGCCGCTCAGCTCGGCATGCGCTACGGCATCGCGGGAGTGGCGGTCGCCGTCCCGGGCGTGGAGCCGGCGCCCTGCTCGCCGCCTCCGGCACCGGGCGAACCGCCGCGACTGCTCTGGTTGGGTCGCATCACCCGGACCAAGGACCCGCTCACGCTGGTCGGCGCTCTGGCCCGGCTCCGCGACCTCGGCTGGACCGCTTGGGTGATCGGGCCCGACCGCGTCGACCCGGCCTATACCACCCTGGTGCGCGCGGCGATCGAGCAATCCGGCCTCGGCGACCGCGTCGCCCAGCTCGGATCGCGTTGCGGACCGGAGCTGGAGGCCGACTGGGCGGGCGGTCAGCTGCTGATCTCGACCTCCCGGGTGGAGCCGTACGGGATGGTCGTCACCGAGGCACTGGCTCGCGGCATCCCCTCGGTGGTCCCGGCCGGGACCGGCGCAGTCGAGGCGCAGCGGAGCGGAGCGGCGGGCAGGCGACGGGCCGGCGGCACGTTCCCGAGTGGCGACGACCATGAGCTGGCCGCGGTGCTGCGGGGCTGGTTGACCGACTCCCGGCGTCGCCGCCGATGGCGGAGCGCCGCGATCGCCCAACGGTCCCGGCTTCCGACCTGGCGCACGACAGTGGAGGCGGTGCTCGCCAACCTCTCCGAGTTGTCGGAACCTGGCTGAGCCCGAGGTCAACTGCCTTCTGACAGCTTGGCGGCCTGCCCGCCCGTGCCGGTACCGACGTCGGCCGGGCGACTCGACCCGGTGCTGCCGCCGACGGAGATGTCGTGCCGGATGGTCGCCAGGTTCTGGCCAGGCACCCCGACCACGAACACCCAGTTCATGGTGCCCTCCGCCAGCGTGTTGTCGAACGGCCCGAGCAACGGCTCGGAACGGCCGGCCTGAACGATGTCCACGCTGCTGGTCCCGGCGGGGACCACCTTGTAGGTGTACTCGCCGTTGGCGAGATTGGCGGACACGACATCCTCGTCCACCCGGATGTCGATCGGGCCGGCGGCGGCGACGTGGGCCACCGACTGCGCGGCCCGGCCGTTCTGGACGGCGTCCAGGTTGTTGGTGAAGCGGGTGATCATCGGGTCCCCGGTCGGCGACGCAGGGAGGTGGATGACGATCTCCGAGCTGGAGTCCGGGGCCAGTTGCACCTCGCTGCTCACCAGCGTCTCGCCGTCCGCGGACACCGTCACCGTGTGGGTCCCGCTCGTGACCGGGAACGGCCCGGCCACCTCGCCGCCGTCCAGGCTGTCGACCACCGTGTCGTCGACGGACACTGACACCGTACGGTCCGGCAGGCCCTGCACGAGATAGATGGAGGTCGGAGCGGCGGCCACGCTCGGGTTGAGCCCGGCGGTGATCAGGACCACTACCGCACCGCCGAGCAGAGCGAGCCGGCGCGACAACGGACGTCCCATGTCATGCACCCCCGAGTTCGGACTCCCTTGGTGCGGCCGGACCATCCCCGCTGTGCGGCGCAGATGGTGTTCCAGTGGCCGGACAGCAGCCTAGTGGGGCAAACTGGGAGGCCGACACCGACCGCCAGTTGTGTCGGCCGAATCAATCGTCCGGGGACTCGGGGAGGACACGTGGCACGGTCACGCGGACGCGACCTCGTGCGCCGCTCGATCGGGGCTGTGATCGTCACCGCGCTGCTCGGCGCGGCGGTGGCGGTCGGCGCAGGTCTCCCGTTGCCGGGGTCCGTCGCCGCACCCGTGACGGAGGCCCCAACCGTCCCGGCGAGGACCATCTCGCCGGTCCCGACGGCCTCGCCGCCGAGCCTGAGCTCTAGCCCGACCCCGACCCCGACTGCCAGCGCCAGCGCCAGCGCCGAACCGGCCAGCATCGTGATCCGCGCTCGGCCGGAGCCGGACGGTAGCTTCCTGGTCAC
>DATHBQ010000349.1:0-11372 GCA_035296105.1 Propionibacteriaceae bacterium
GGCCCCGACGCCGACCCCGAGCAGCGCCGCTCCGACCTCGCCGACGGCGTCACCGACTCCATCGCGCACGCCCCGCGCCAGCGCGTCGCCCGCCTCCACCGAGAACGGCACCTACGCGACGGACCTGAGCCTGAGTGAGGACGGCGCGCTGTCCTACATGCCGCTGCGCTGGTACGCCGGCGAGAACGCCGAGGCGCGGTGTGCGGAGAAGGACGTCGAGGCCGAGGGCGCCTGGTGCACCGAGTACTACTACGAGAAGGATGGTAGCCGGGAGGCGGCGGCGCTGACCGAGAGCACCCGGGTCCGGCTGCTGAACGACGACGCCAAGCCGGCCGACGCGTCGCTGACCGACCTGGTCCAGGCCATCGAGGACGAGAACTGGCCGAACTACCAGATCGCCGCCTCCGGCGGTCGGGTCACCTCGATCACCCAGGTCTTCACACCGTGACGGCCAAGGCGCTGCGTCTGGCGTCGCCCGGCTGCTGGGCACTGCGAAGAGCTCGCTGATCGCACTGATCTGCGCCGAGCTGGGCCGCGAAGATAAGCCGGACTTGGACGCCTGCTTCCTCCGGTCCGCCGGGGGTTCACGCCGGTCGACGTGGTGCTGGTGGAGTCCGGCGGGGGCAACCTCACCGCCACCCTTCTCCCGGCGCTGGTCGACGCGCAGTTCTTGCGCATCGCCACGGCGCCGTGCACGCGCACTAGCGCGTCGGGGAGCTCCGCTGTCCACCACCCGGGTGTGCGTCGAGCTCGAGCCCGACGGGTCGCGGGTGGCCCTGCCGCCGGCCTGCTTTGATCGAGCTCTTCTCGCGCCCGTCGCTCGAAGAGCGCTGCCGAACGCACCACGCCCCGACCCGCCAGAGGCGGACCGGGGCGTAGGTGCTGAACGAGCGGCTAGTGGCTCTGGCTGCTCACGTTCTGCTGGGTGCCGGCGGTGATGGTGTGGTGACCGTTGCCGTTGCCGTCCACCGCGTGGCCGTTACCATTGCCGTCGCCGTGGCCATTGCCGTGCCCGTCGCCGTGATGGTGCGCGGCCTCCTCCAGCTCGGCCCGCGTCGGCTTGCGAATGTCGTGCAGGAAGTAGAACCGGGACGCCGCGCGGCGCCGCTGCTCGGCCTTGATCTCCTTGGCCGACATGCCGTCGGTCTCGCTGAGCGGGGCGAGCGCCGGGATCTGCTTGTGCTGAGTGAGGACGAAGGCCTCGCCCGCCGAGATCGGCCGGTGCCGTTCGGAGTACCCGCCGGACGGGTCCCGCTCGATGATGCCGGACTCAGCGCCGTGCAGCAGCCGCTCCTCGTCGGAGCGCTGCAGACCGATGCAGATCCGCTTGGTCAAGAGGAACGCGAGTACCGGAGCGACAAAAAGCGCTACCCGTAGGGTGTAGGTGACGGCGTTCAGCGAGACCGCGAACGTGGTCGCAATGATGTCGTTCGCCCCACCCGCCACCAGCACCACGTACCAGGTGATGGCCGCGACCCCGAAGGCGGTCCGGGTCGGCGCGTTGCGGGGCCGGTCCAGAATGTGGTGCTCCGACTTGTCTCCACTCACCCATTGCTCGATGAACGGGTAGAGGGCCATGCCACCGAAGAGCAGGGTCATGGGGAGCGCCAGCGGCAAGAAGACGTTCCAGGACCAGGTGGTCGATCCGATGTGCCACTCCCAGCCCGGGCCGGGCATGAGCCGAATGGCACCCTCGGCGAAGAGCATGTACCAGTCCGGTTGTGATCCAGCGCTGACCTGGGCCGGGTTGTACGGTCCGACCACCCACACCGGGTTGATCTGCAGCAGGCCGCCCATCAGGGTCACCACGCCGAACACGATGAAGAAGAAGCCGCCGGCCTTGGCCGCGTACACCGGGAACACCGGGTAGCCGACCACGTTCTCCTCGGTCCGCCCGGGTCCGGGGAACTGGGTGTGCTTGTGGTAGACGACCAGCGCGAGGTGCGCGGCAATGAGACCGAGCAGCAGGGCCGGGAGCAACAGGATGTGCAGCATGTAGAGCCGGGCGATGACGAGGTCGCCGGGGAACTCGCCGCCGAAGAAGAAGAACTCAGCCCAGGTACCGATGATCGGGGTGGCCCGAATCGCACCGTCCATGAATCGCAGGCCGGTACCGGACAGCAGGTCATCCGGCAGGGAGTAACCCATGAAGCCTTCGAACATTCCGATCAACAGCATGGCTACGCCGAGCAGCCAGTTGACCTCCCGCGGCTTGCGGAAGGCGCCGGTGAAGAAGACGCGGAGACTGTGAGCAAACATCGCCGCCACGAACACCGCGGCTGCCCAGTGGTGCATCTGCCGCAGCAGCAGGCCGCCGCGGATGTCGAAGGAGATCGCCAGCGTCGACGCGAATGCCTCGGACATCGGTACGCCCCGAAGCAGCTGGTAGCTGCCCTCGTACTCGATCTCGGCCATCGAGGGCTTGAACCAAAGTGTCAGGAATACACCGCTCAGCAGCAGGATGATGAAGGTGTAGAGGGCAATCTCGCCGAGCAGGAACGACCAGTGGTCGGGGAAGACCTTGCGCAGGAACGGCCGGCTCAGCCCGGCTACGCCGACCCGCTCGTCGGCCCACCGGGCCGGTCCAGCGGCGACCTTGAAGACCGGTCCCATCGGCTTCTTGGGTGCCTGGGGCTGGAGAGCGGTGGAGCCGGTATCGACGGTGTTGGCAGGCTGAGCCATCAGTTATCGCCTTCTTTGAAGTCTCTGCGCGAGTCCCGCTCGAAGTAGCTCGGGCCGACCGGGACGTCGAAGTCACGACGGGCGACGAGGTAACCCTCGGCGTCGACCGTGATCGGTAGCTGCGGCAGCGCCCGCGCTGCCGGGCCGAAGACCACCAGTCCCGAGTCGCCGAGGTCGAAGGTCGACTGGTGGCAGGGGCAGAGCAGGTGGTGTGTCTGCTGCTCCCACAGGCTGATCGGACAGCCCACGTGGGTGCAGATCTTGGAATAGCACAGGATGCCGTTGACGTGCCAGTCGCGGCGCGACTCGGGAATCTTAATCGTGTTGGGGTCCATCCGGACCACGATGATCGAGGCCTTGGCCTTCGCTACCTGGTACTCGGTGCCGTGCAGCTCTTTGATGGTCTCCGGTTGTCCGTTGACCAGCTGGCCGATCTCGATCTGCTCGGGCTTGATCGGCTGGTAGGTGACATCGTTGACCAGCCGGGTGCCCTCGGCCCAGATGGTGGCCTCGATCGTCTCCGCGCGCCTCTTCTTGGTCGGCCAGGGGCCGAGGTCCGCGAGACCGACCACCACCGGCAGGAGGATGGCGCCCAGGGCGCCCAGGAGGCTGCGGCCGATGACCTTCCGCCGGGTGAGCTTCGACTCCTCGACCACCTTGTCCATCTCGCCGACGACCCAGGCCACATCCTCTGGCTTCGAGGTGGCGCCGTGTCGGTGCTCGACCATCTCGCGATCGTCCATCAGCTGCCGGGCCCACTGGACGGCGCCGATGCCGATGAACAGCAGGGCCAGCCCGAACGTGAGACCGAGCAGCAGGTTCTTGGCGTTCGTGTTGAGGAACCCGAAGTCGACGTACCACGTCGCCGGGAGGGCAAAGTAGACCACGACGAACCCGATGGCCAGCAGCGGCACCAGACCGAAGAAGGTGGCGACCTGGCGGGTCGCCCGCTGGGCGGCCTTCTCGTCCACGTCGGTCAGCCGCGGCAGATGCTCCTCGTGCCCCGGGTCCGGCACGGGGTAGCGGGGGTCGTCGCGGGTGGCCAGGTCGGCGCCCTCGTGCTCGGCCGGGACGGGGACCTCGTTCTGAACTGTCACTTCGCCTTCGCTCCCTTGGCCGCGATCCAGACGGCGAAAGCCATCAGGCTTCCGAGACCGAGGACCCATCCCCAGAACCCCTCGCTCACCGGACCGATGCCGCCGAGCGACAGCCCGCCGTCGCTGGGCCGCTCGTTGAGGCCGTTGAGGTAGCCGATGATGGCCCGCTTGTCGTCCGGCGTCAGCACCTGGTCGGAGAAGACCGGCATCTGCTGCGGACCGGTGACGAGCGCCTCGTAGATGTGCTCGTTGCTGACCCCCTCCAGCGACGGGGCGTACTTTCCTTCCGGCAGGGCGCCACCGGCGCCGCCGAAGCCGTGGCAGGCCGAGCAGTTGGTACGGAACAGCTCCCCACCCCGGGCCAGGTCCTCGTCGGACAGGCCCTCGGTGGAGTACTGCTCCGGCGTGGGGATCGCGGGACCCGGGCCGAGCGAGGCCACGTACGCGGCCAGCGCCGCGATCTCCTCCTCGGTGTAGATGTTCTTCTTGATCGGGGCCTGCTCCTCCGGGCGGGCCATCGGCATCCGGCCGGACTCCACCTGGAAGTCGACCGATGCGGCCCCGACCCCTACCAGCGGGGGACCCTGGATGACGTCGGTGACCTGGCCCTCGCCGTTCAGCCCGTGGCAGGACGCACAGCCGACCTGGAACAGCGCGCGGCCTTCCTCGATCTGCTGGGTGTTGCCCGTGTCGGCCGCAACCTTCGGCGATGGCGCGACGACCGCGTACACACTGCCCATCACAAGCAGGGCGAGCACCAGCAGCACACCCTTGGCTGCCGGATGCCGTCGTCTGGCGGACAGGTGTCGCACGTGGGTCCCTTCATGAAGCTGGGAATCGCGCCGGGTCCGACGCGAAGGGCCTGACTCTTATTCAGTTATATGTGCGAAGACGGATGCGGAAGCATCGTTGTGACACGCGTTACTGCAGCAGGTAGATGACGCCGAACAGGGCGATCCAGACCACGTCGACAAAGTGCCAGTAGTAGGACACTACGACCGCGCTGACCGCCTGCTCGTGGGTGAAGGTCCGGGCCAGGAAGGTGCGGCCCAACAGGATCACGAAGGCGATCAGCCCACCGGTGACGTGCAGCCCGTGGAAGCCGGTGGCCAGGTAGAACACCGACCCGTAGACGTTCGAGGAGAGGGTGAGGCCCTCGCTGATCAGCGCCGCGTACTCGTAGCTCTGACCGCCGATGAAGAACGCACCCATGATGTAGGTCAGCACGTACCACTCGCGCAGACCCCACCTGCGGAGGTCGAACAACGCCCCGGACCGCCGGACCTGGCCCCGCTCAGCCGCGAACACCCCCATCTGACAGGTGAACGAGCTGGCCACCAGGACGCAGGTGTTGGCCACCGCGAACGGGATGTTGATGAGCGCGATCTGGCTCTCCCACAGGGTCTCCGTTCCCGGGGCGGCCTGCGCGTTGGTCACGTTGCGGATGGTGAAGTACGCCGCGAACAGCGCGGCGAAGAACATCAGCTCGGAGGCGAGCCAGATGATGGTGCCCACGGCCACCGGGTCCGGACGGCCCTCGCGGCCCCGCAGCCGGGACTGCGGGAGCGGATGCAGAGCGGTCGCCGGCTTGGTCATCGAACCGGAGACGGCATGGGTGTGAAGGGCCACGACGTCATTATTGCCGTAACCCCATAGCTGGTCATCCTCGGGCACGACTTTGTTTCGTGACCGTTGGGATCCCGGCGGTCGTGACCGCCGGACATGATCATCCGACCGGCGCCCCGTAGACCTATCCTGTGAGCGTGTTCGGGAGGCTCGCGGTCGTGCTGGTGCCGCTGCACGCGACCCCGGACGACCAGCCGCCGCCGTTGACCGCCCTGCGGCTGCTGACCGAGTGGAGCAGCGACTGGTGGGTGCTGCTGGGCATCGCGGTGCCGGCCGTCCTCTACGTCGCCGGGCTGCTGACGCTGCGGCGGCGTGGGGACCGCTGGCCGGTCGGGCGCAGCATCGCCTTCCTGGGCGGCGGGCTAGGTTCGGCGCTGCTGGCCACGATGACCGGGATCGGCGCCTACGACACGGTGCTGTTCAGCGTGCACGTGGTGCAGCACCTGATCCTGACCATGGTGACGCCGCTGTTCCTGGCGCAGGGCGCGCCGGTCACCCTGGCCCTGCGGACCCTGCCTCCCGCGCCGCGTCGGGCGTTGCTCGCCCTGCTGCACACCCGGCTGGCCCGGGTCCTCACGTTCGCGCCGCTGACCCTCGCCCTGTTCGTTCTCACTCCGTTCGTCCTCTACTACTCGCCGCTGTACGAGATCACCCTCCGCTCGGCCTTCTGGCACGCCGTCCTGCACCTGCACTTCGCGATCACCGGGTCCCTGCTGATGTGGCCGCTGGTGGGAGTGGATCCGGTGCCGGGTCGGATCGGCTTCCCCTTCCGGCTGCTGGTGACGTTCCTGATGCTGCCGTTCCACGCGTTCCTCGGCATCTCCCTGATGACGGCCGAGCGGTTGGTCGCCGAGGACTGGTATCTGGCCTTCGAGCGGTCGTGGCCGCCGAGTCCGATGGACGACCAGTACCTGGCCGGCGCGATCATGTGGGGGAGCGGCGACGTGACGGCGGTGCTGATGCTCGTCGCGTTGTTCGTGCAGTGGTTCCGGCAGAGCCAGCGGGAGGCCAGGCGGGAGGACCGCCGGCTGGACCTCGCGGAGCGGCGCCGAGCCCGGGAGGAGAGAACGGCCCCCCTTGGCCCCCCCGAACGCTCGGCCGAGGGATACGCTCAGGCCCGCACCAGCCGAACCCAGGAGTTGAACCCGTGAGCGAGGACGTCCTGACGATCCTGCTGTATTCCTCGAACCGGTTGACCCGGGAGAACGTCCGGCTCGCCCTCGGCGGCAAGGTGGCGAGTGACCTTCCCCCGATCTCGGTCGTCGAGGTGGCCACCCAGCCCGCGGTGCTGAGCGCGATGGACCAGGGCGGCGTCGACCTGGCCATCCTGGACGGTGAGGCGGTGCCGGGCGGCATGGGCCTCTGCCGGCAGCTCAAGGACGAGATCGTCCGCTGTCCGCCGATCCTGGTGCTGACCGGCCGCCTCGACGACGCCTGGCTCGCCACCTGGTCGCGCGCCGACGGCGTGGCGCCGCACCCGATCGACCCGTTCCGGTTGCCCGGGGTCGTGGCCAACCTGCTGCGGGCCCGCGTCGCCTGACTGTTCCTCTGGACGCAGCTCGCACCCGTCGCGCTCTCGGAACTGAGCGGCAACGCCACTAAGGTGTCGCGGGTGACCACGACCTGGCCCGACCTGCTCGGCCACCTCGTACGCCGGGTGGACCAGCCCGCCGAGGCCGTCGGCTGGGCGATGCGGCAGATCCTTGCCGGTGAGGCCACCCCGGCACAGCTGGCGGCCTTCATGGTCGCGCTGCGCGGCAAGGGCGAGACCGTCACCGAGCTGACCGGCCTGGTCGATGTGATGCTGGAGTTCGCCACCCCGATCACGGTGCCGGGGCCGGCGGTCGACGTCGTCGGGTCGGGCGGCGACCGGATGAACACCGTGAACATCTCGACCATGGCGGCCATCGTGGCCGCTGCGGCGGGCGCGACGGTCGTGAAGCACGGCAACCGGGCGGCGTCGTCGGCCTGTGGCGCGGCGGATGTGCTCGAGGCCCTCGGCGTGGTGCTCGACCTGACGCCGCAGGCTCAGCAGCAGGTGGTCGCCGAGGTCGGAATCGGCTTCCTGTTCGCGCCGCACTACCACCCGGCACTCCGGCACGCCGGCCCGATCCGGGCCCAGCTGGGCATCCCGACGACCTTCAACTTCCTCGGTCCGATGGCCAACCCGGCGCAGCCGCGCGCCCAGGCCGTAGGGGTGGCCGATCTCCGGATGGCCGAGCTGATGGCGGGAGTCTTCGCCGCCCGCGGGCACCAGGGCCTCGTCGTGCACGGCGGCGACGGACTCGACGAGCTGACCACCACCACCTGCTCCACCCTGTGGGTGTACGCCGACGGACAGGTCCGGCGCACCGAGCTGGACCCGGCGGATCTCGGCGTGCCCCGGGCGAGCCTTGTCGACCTGCTCGGCGGTGACCCGTCGCGAAACGCGCAGGTGGCCCGGGACGTCTTCGCCGGGGCACCGGGTCCGGTGCGCGACATCGTGCTGCTGAACGCGGCCGCCGCCCTGGTCGCCGACGCCAAGCCGGACCCGGACAACCTGACGGCGGCCTTTCTCAGCCAGCTGGACCGGGCCCGGGCGGCCGTCGACGGCGGAGCCGCCCAGACCAAGCTGCAGCAGTGGGTCGAGGCCACACAGGCAGTCCGCTTAGCGGATGGTCAGCGACCGTAACGCGTCCGCGGCCTGCTGGGCGAGCGCCGGGTCGGTGTCGTCGGGAACCGAGGAGGCCGCCACGACGAGCGAGCCGTCCTCGAGGCGCACCAGCAGTGCGGTCACCGTGTCGTAGCGGCTGGCCAGGTCGGGCACCGAGTAGTGCACCGTGGCGGTGAACAGCATCCCCGGGTGCCCGTCGACCGCGTGGTCCGCGCCGTTGATCTCCCGCACCTCGGTGCGGTGACCGTCGAAGAACGACCGGCTCATCGCCTCGAGCACCCGCCGGCCGTCCGACTCCAGATCACCGGTCGACGCGCTGTCGCTCAACCGACCCAGCAGCATCGTCGAGGACCAGTTGTGCCGGGTGTCGTAGCGCGGATGCACCGTTGCGGCGGCCCAGAAGAAGTGGTCGAACAACCCTTCCTGGGTCAGCGGCTCCGGGTGCAGGAGGTACGGGTCGTCGGGCAGCACCAGACTGGCCGTGCCGATCCGGGCCGTCCGGGTGTTGTGCTCCAACTGGGCCGAGGGGATCGCAACGGTGGCCGCCGTATCGGCACCGGCGAGGCGACGCGCATCCCGGCCGGCCGAGCCCGCCGGCGCGTCATCCCAGATCAGCAGTCCGGCGGTGATGGTGATCGCCAGGAAGACGGTGAGTCCGGCCACAACCACGCCTACCACCGGCCCGGAGGGCACCCGGGAGGAGCGGGCGGCGTGATGGTCACCGAACCCGCCCGGCCGGGAGGCAGCGGTCACTCGACGAGCCTACGCAGGCCGCCAAGGAGGGAGCGCGTTCACCGGAGGCCTCCGGTGAGCGCGTACTTTGGCTGGGATGATCTCGCGCGAACTGGCCACTGCGCTGGCCCCGTACCTCAGCTGGACCCCGGCGAACGGCGACCGGTTCTACATCCCGCGCCCGGAGATCGCCGAGTCGGAGTTCGTGGTGAGCGACATGGTGGTGGAGCTCGTCACCCAGAACGGCGAGTCACGGTTCCACTTCAACGGCACTGTGGAGTGGGCGCTCGACTCGGTCGAGTCCTCCGGAGTGGTCTGGCTGCCCCGTGAGGAGCAGCTGCGCGAGCTGCTGGGGGACTACTTCCTCTCGTTGGACTCCTCGGCGGGCGGCTTCGTGGTCACGGTGAGCGGCCCCGGCCGGGCCTACCACACCGAGCCGGAGGCGGACGCGGCCGACGCGTACGCCCGGGCCGCCCTGTATGTCTTCGGAGCCACCCGGTCGCCTCAGCCGATGGCGGAGATGCCGCAGGCGAGGTAGGCCCCGGCCAGCATGGCGGGCGCGTAGGGAAACGGACCGGAGCGCCGGCGGACCAGCCGGAGCGCGCCGTACGCCGCTCCCAGCACGCTGCCCGCGAACAGGGCGAGGACCAGCAGCGACCAGGAGTGGGCTCCGGCGGCCGCCCCGACCAGCGGGGCGAAGCGCACGTCACCGAAGCCGAAGCCACCCAGCGAGAGCCGCCAGACTCCCAGGTAGAGCAGACCGGCCAGTGCCGCCCCGCCGCCGGCCCGGATCAGGACCGGCCAGCCGGCGCCCAACAGTGAGGTGACCAGGCCGGCGACCGCCATCGCCGCCCAGGCCAGCCGGGTCAGGCGCAGGGGCAGCCAGGTGGTCCGTGCGTCGATCGCGGCTAGCACGATGCCGAAGGCGGCCAGCACCCACCACAGCGGCAGAGCCGGCAGGGGCAGGGCCAGCCAGCCGATGGCGCTTGCCGCACCGGCCGTCAGTGCGCTACCCGCGACGAAGCCCGGAGTGACGAGATCGGCGTAGCGGAGCTTGCCGGCTCCGTCGGCCGGCTCCGGCAGACGGGACACGAGCACCCGCGCCAGCAGTGCGCTCGTCACCGCGGCGGTGAGGATGACCGCCGCGCCCACGGCGGCACTGCCGGTCATGCGGCGTGCCCGTCCTGGTCGGCCCACGCTGCCGTCAGTCGTTCGCTCCGCCATCGGCGGAGCTGGGGCACCGACAGGGCCATCAACCGTCGGCCCGTCTCCGGGCTGATCCGACGCAGTGCCCGTCCATTCCGTCCGAACGCCAGATGGGCGGCGAGCCGGGCGGAGATGCCGGCCACCGCCGCCACCTCCGCTGCCGTCAGCGCCGTGCTGCCCATCAGATGGTGCAGCTGCGCCCGGAAGGGCGCCGCATCCACCCAGTAACCGACCTGCTCCCGCTCCGCCCGTCCGGCCATCCCGCCATCTCCCCCAGTCGAGTTCCTCTACTCGGGGAGGCCCGGAAACGGCGGCCGAGGTTAACGCCGACCTCGAAATCGCGAAGAAGTCGCGGCCAAGCGGAGGAGATCAACAAGATCTCCTCCGCTCGGCCGCAGTCGACCAGCGGAGCTGCTCAGCGCTGCGCGCGGACGAACCCCGCCTGCTGAGCCGCCTCCTCGCTGTTGAACCACACCTCGGCGACCGTGCGGCCGTAGCCGGCCGCCTCGGGCATGTGGTACTTCATCGAGCGCTCGTTGCCCTTGATCACATAGCCCTCCGGCGGCTCGTGACCGACATAGACCCCCTCACCGCTGAACCGTGCAGCCCGCTCGCCGGGGGCCGGTTCGTCGGCGGCGAGGGTGTCGCTCACCGGCTCGCCCTCGGGAAGGTCGGGGACGGGCTCCCGGAACACGACCTCGTCGACCACCGTCTCCTCGACGTTGCCGCTGTCGTCGACGTTCAGCAGCCCGATCGGTGCCGGCTCGGTGGCGGCGAAGTCCTCCTCGACGGGCGGGCCGAGCTCGACCTCGTCGCTCCCGGCCGGCTGATCGGTCCTGGTCGCCGCGGTGGACTCGACCGTCTCGACCGAGGTGCTGTCGGCACTCGGCACGTCGTCGGTCGGCGCCGCGGTGGCGCCGGCGCCGGCCGTCGAGCTGGTTCCGCTATCCGTCGAGGGTCGGGTGGGAGGCGCGTAGGGCGTGCTCGGCCGGGCGGCCTGCCAGTCGGCGTCCTGGTTGCCCAGGAACCGCCGGGCCACGACCGCGATCACCGCGCCCAGGGCACCGATCACGGCGAGCCGCTTGAGCCAGCGGCTCTTCTTCTTCTCGGGCACCACCACCTCCTCGACAACCGGCGCGGTCGTGGCAACGCCCAGCACGTCGGTCAGCCGGGGCAGCAGGTCGGTGGTGACCCTCCCCCGTGCGGACTCGACCACCGGAGCGAAACGGCCCACGGCGTCGTCCAGCACCGGGCTGATCTTGCGCCTCGCATCCTCGCTCACCTGGGTCCCGCGCAAGCGGGCGCTCGCGGCGAGCGGGGCGACCCGGCCGGCGGCCGACTGGGCGTAGCCGACGGCGGACTGGGTATACGGCGAC
>DATHBQ010000350.1:0-2852 GCA_035296105.1 Propionibacteriaceae bacterium
CGCCACGCGGACGGGTCCTGGTCGGTCGGGATGCGGCAGGGCACCGCAGGCGGCGTACGCCAGCCGATCGCCACCTCGTTCAGCACGCCGTTCTCACCGCCGCTGATCACCGCCGACGTGTACTTCTACTTCCTCGACTCCGCCACGCGGCTGGTGACCGGGGTGCAGCCGGTGCGGTTCCGGCCCGACGGGGGAGTGGTGATCGGGGAGCGGATACCGACCGGCGACCTGACCGAGCTGCCGCCGGACACTCGGGTCAAGCTGGGGGGCTCGGCGTCCCCGGTGCCGGCCGACGCCACCCGTCGCTAGCTTCCCCATGGCTCGGGATCCGTGATCCCGGCTCAGCCAATAGGCTGGCAGCGGCGTACGCCCCCGTAGCCCAATGGCAGAGGCAGGCGGCTTAAACCCGCTCCAGCATGGGTTCGAATCCCATCGGGGGCACCCCCGACGGGTTCACAGCCGATTCCCAGTCGTGGAAGATCCGCGGGGTCCGCGGCGTTACGTACACTGAAAGCAGCGCACCACCGCGGTGCGCTCCGTAGGAGGAACTCACAAACATGTTGCGCAGTTCGAACCCTGTCCTCGCCCGCCAGGACGCGTTCACACCCGCAGCACCGCAGTACGGGCAGGATCCGTACGGCTACCCGCAGCAAGCCGGTCGGGGGCCGGTCCAGACGGCCGAAGGCCGGATGACCTTCGATGACGTGGTCACCAAGACGGCAATCACCATGGCTGTGCTGGTGGTGACCGCCGCCCTGGCCTGGTACGCGATCCCGAACACGTTGATGTTCCCGGCCCTGATCCTGTCGGGTCTGGTCGGCTTCGTCGTGGTGCTGGTCGTCGCGTTCCGTCGGGTGGTCAACCCGACCCTGGTGCTGGTGTACGCCGCGATCGAGGGCGTCTTCATCGGCATGATCAGCAAGTACTTCGAGTTCTTGTACTCCGGCATCGTCGCGCAGGCGGTGCTCGGCACCTTCGCCGCGGCGGGGGTGACGCTGGCGGCGTACAAGTTCTTCAACATCCGCGTGACGCCGAAGTTCCAGAAGATTGTGATCATCGCGACCATCGCGTTCGCGGTGGCCATGCTGGCCAACTTCCTGCTCTCGCTGGCCGGGATCAACCTCGGTCTGCGGGACGGGGGCACCGGGCCGGTCAGCCTGCTGGCCGTCGGAGTCGCGCTGCTCGGCGCCGTGCTCGCGGTGCTGAACCTGGTCCTCGACTTCGACTACATCGAGAAGGGTGTCGCCATGGGCGCTCCGGCTCGGGAGTCCTGGCGAGGGGCCTTCGGCCTGACCGTGACCATGGTCTGGCTCTACATCGAGATCCTGCGGCTGCTGTCCTACCTGCGCCGGTAACCGCTCCGCTCGACTAGCTCCAGGGCCGTCGCCTCCTTCGGGAGGTGACGGCCCTGTTGCGTTGTGTGTGCGGCCCGAGAGAAGGCGCAACGCCCTTCGACAGAGCCTGTCCTGAGCCTGTCGAGGGGCTCCGGTGACATTGCCCGTACAGTCGCTTCGTGCAGTACGTGGAGAACTTGATCGACCTGGTCGGCAACACCCCGCTGCTCCGGCTGAACCGGGTGACCGACGGGGCCGCGCCGCTGGTGCTGGCCAAGGTGGAGTACCTCAATCCGGGCGGCTCGGTGAAGGACCGGATCGCCGTCAAGATGGTGGACGCGGCTGAGCGCGACGGTCTGCTCAAACCGGGCGGCACCATCGTCGAGCCGACCAGCGGCAACACCGGCGTCGGCCTGGCCCTGGTGGCCCAGGCCCGCGGCTATCATTGCGTGTTCGTCTGCCCGGACAAGGTCAGTGAGGACAAGCGCAACGTGCTGGCCGCGTACGGGGCGCAGGTCGTGGTCTGCCCGACCGCGGTCGAGCCGGAGCATCCGGACTCCTACTACTCGGTCTCCGATCGGCTCAGCCGGGAGATCGAGGGAGCCTGGAAGCCCGACCAGTACAGCAACCCCAACAACCCGGCCAGCCACTACGAGACCACGGGTCCGGAGATCTGGGCCCAGACCGAGGGCCGGATCACCCACTTCGTGACCGGCGTCGGCACCGGCGGCACCATCAGCGGCGCCGGCCGCTACCTCAAGGAGGTCTCCGGCGGGGCGGTCCAGGTCATCGGCGCCGACCCGGAGGGGTCGGTGTACTCCGGTGGCTCGGGTAGGCCCTATCTGGTGGAGGGGGTGGGGGAGGACTTCTGGCCCACGACCTACGACCGGCAGATCGCCGACCGCATCATCGCGGTCTCGGACGCCGACTCCTTCGCGATGACCCGCCGGCTGGCCCGGGAGGAGGCGCTGCTGGTCGGTGGCTCGTGCGGCATGGCCACGGTCGCCGCCGTCCGGCTGGCCCAGGAAATCGACGACCCGGATGCCGTGGTCGTGGTGCTGCTGCCCGACTCCGGCCGGGGCTACCTGGCCAAGATCTTCAACGACACCTGGCTGAGCCGCTACGGCTTCGCTCCGCGCTACACCTCCGAGCGGGTGGTGGGCGATGTGCTGCGCGAGAAGTCCGGTGCCCTGCCCACACTCGTCCACACTCACCCGAGCGAGACCATCGCCGAGGCGGTGAAGATCCTGCGCGAGTACGGGGTGAGCCAGATGCCGGTGGTCCGCGCCGAGCCGCCGGTGATGGCGGCGGAGGTCGTCGGTTCGGTCAGCGAGCGTGGGCTGCTGGGCGCCTTGTTCTCCCGGCGTGCCCGCCCGGCGGACCGGGTCAGCGCGGCGATGGAGGCCTCGCTGCCGATGGTCGGTGCCACCGAGCCGGTGGCCAAAGCGGTCGAGGTGCTGGTCGACGGAGACGCCCTGCTGGTGCTGGACGACGGAAAACCGGTCGGCGTGCTGACCC
>DATHBQ010000351.1:0-2637 GCA_035296105.1 Propionibacteriaceae bacterium
ACACTGTTCTCCCTTCGGTTTCCCGTTGCGCGGCGCCCCCGGCAACCCCTGATGGGGCGTTTCACGCGGTGTGAGTGGGAGCTCTTGGTGGTCCGCGGCCGCTCTACGGCGCTCCTAATCTACCAGCGGCACGCAGGCCGCCGCGAATCGTCGCGCCTTGTCGGTCCGGAGTCCTACGATGCCGCCATGGCGACCACTGACACTCCCGACACCGCGACCGGGGCCGCGCGCGGTCTGAACGTGGAGCTCAACGCCCTCAACACCATCGCCGAGTCGGAGCGTCGGGGCAAGCCGCGCGACCTGTTCTGGCCGTGGTTCGCCGCCAACGTCAGCGTGTTCGGGATCAGCTACGGGGCCTTTCTGCTCGGCTTCGGGATCTCCTTCGCACAGGCCCTGGTGGTCGGGCTGATCGGGATCGTGGTCTCCTTCCTGCTCTGCGGCATCGTCTCGCTGGCCGGCAAGCGCGGGTCCGCGCCGACCATGGTGCTCAGCCGGGCGGCCTTCGGGGTGAACGGAAACCGGCTGCCGTCGGCCCTGTCCTGGCTGCTCACTGTCGGCTGGGAGACCGTCCTGGCCTCGCTGGCGGTGCTGGCCACGGCCACGGTGCTGACCCAGCTGGGTCTGGGCGGCGGGACCGGCACCAAGCTGATCGCGCTGGTGATCATCGCCGGGCTGATCGTGCTGGCCGGCGTGGTCGGCTTCTCGCTGATCATGCGGCTGCAGACGGTGATCACCCTCGTCACCGGGGCCCTCACGGTCGTCTACATCATCCTGGTCCTCGGCCGGGTGGACCTGGCGGCGGTGGCCGCGCTGCCCGCCGGAAGCGTTCCGGCGGTGATCGGCGGACTCGTGTTCATGATGACCGGGTTCGGCCTGGGCTGGGTGAATGCGGCCGCCGACTACTCACGCTACCTGCCCCGCACGGCCAACAGCGGTGCGGTGGTCAGCTGGACGACCATCGGCGGGGCACTGGCGCCGGTGCTGCTGGTCGTGTTCGGCCTGCTGCTGGCCGGCTCCTCGGCGGAGCTGAGCGAGGGCATAGCGGCGGACCCGATCGGCGCCCTGGCCACGGTCCTGCCCACCTGGTTCCTCATCCCCTTCGTGCTGGTCGCCGTGCTCGGCCTGGTCGGTGGCGCGGTGCTGGACATCTACTCCTCCGGCCTGGCCCTGCTCAGCGCCGGACTGAAGGTCCCCCGATACGTCGCCGCCGGGATCGACGGGGTGCTGATGATCCTCGGCGCCATCTACGTGGTGTTCTTCGCCACCGACTTCCTCGGCCCGTTCCAGGGGTTCCTGATCACCCTCGGGGTGCCGATCGCCGCGTGGTGCGGGGTCTTCGTCGCCGAGGTGATGCTCCGGCGGCGGAACTACGCCGAGGCGGATCTCTACGACGTCCACGGCCGCTACGGCAGCGTGCGCTGGACCGCGGTGATCCTGGTCGTGGTCGGCACCGTGCTCGGTTGGGGCCTGGTCACCAACACCTTCGCCGGGTGGCTGGGCTGGCAGGGTTACCTGCTCGGGCCGCTGGGCGGGCGCGAAGGGTCGTGGGCGTTCGCGAACCTCGGGGTCCTGGTGGCGCTGCTGGTCGGCTTCCTGGGCACGCTGATCTTCTCCCGGTCGGCGATCCGGACCCAGGAGTCGGTCCCGGCGTGAGCCGCCCCTGGCTGGTCGCCATCGACCTGCAGGTCATCTTCGCCGATCCGGCCAGCGCCTGGCGTACGGCGGAGTTCGAGCGGGCCGCTGCAGCGACCGAGACGCTGCTGCCGACCTTCGGCGACCGCGTGGTCCGCACCCGCTTCGTGGCGCCGGAGCACCCGACCGGCGCCTGGGTCGACTACTACGCCGACTGGCCGTTCGCCCTGGTTCCGGCGACGGACCCGCTGTACGACCTGGTGCCGCCCTTCGCCGGCCTGGACGGCCCGGTGGTCAGTGCGACGACCTTCGGCAAGTGGGGTGCGGACCTCGCGGCCGTGGTCGGGCCCGACGCACCGTTGGTCCTGACCGGCGTCTCCACCGACTGCTGCGTGCTGTCCACCGCCCTGGCCGCCGCCGACGCTGGTCGGCAGATCATCGTCGCCGCGGACGCCTGCGCCGGGCTCAGCCCGGCCGACCACCAGCGGGCCCTGGACGCCATGGCCTTGTACGCGCCGCTGATCCGGATTGCCGACGTCGCCGCGGTGCTGACCGACCAGCCGTGACCTAAGCCTCGACCGCCGCCAGCTTCTGCTCCGCCACCGTGAGGGCGGCACACTGCTCATCGAGCCGCTCGTACGCGGAACGGTGCTCCGCCAGGAAGCGGTCCCAGGCGGCCGAGTCGACGAAGCGGTCGGTGGTGAGGTAGCGGCCGGGAACGTCGAGTGAGCGGAACAGCTCGGTGCCGAAGTATCCATCGCTTGCTGCGAAGAGCCGGGCCCAGCTCCCCTGGGCGCCGTAGGCCGCCTCGAACTCCGCCTCCGCGCCAGGTCGGACGGCGTACTGCCACACCCTGGTCAAGGTCATAGCGGAATTCCACCAGTCTGCCCCGGGACGGCGGCGGCCATTCAGTCGGACAGGATCCGGACCTCGACCGCATCCACCGCGACACCGGCGCGGACGACCTTGGGGATGGCCGCGTCCGCCTCCATGTCGGCCACCAGG
>DATHBQ010000352.1:0-8436 GCA_035296105.1 Propionibacteriaceae bacterium
TCCGCGGCAGTTGCTGCTGCCGCGGAGTCGGCTCGAGAGCCGCGGAGTGGTGGGCCGGCGCCACCGGCGTACGAGGCTGTCAGGACCGCCGCATACGGTGTGGACCATGAGCGAATTCGCATCCGAGACCACCCGGGCCGCCCAGGAGGAGGCCGACGGGTACCAGGCGTCTCCCGACGCGGGCGAGACCCTAGGCGCCTCCACCCCGGGCAACGACGCGCTGGAGAAGGACCCCAGCGACTGGGTCAGCGGTGACGACCCGATCACGCCGTCGCAGAAGAGCTATCTGGACACCCTGGCCCGGCAGGCCGGCGAGGAGCTGCCCGCCGACATGACCAAGGCCGAGGCCTCCCAGCACATCGAGCGTTTGCGGGACCAGACCGGCAAGGGGAGCTGAGCGATGGTGCAGTTCGGCTACACCCTGATGACCGAGCAGAGCGGCCCGAAGGACCTGGTCCGGTACGCGATCGCCGCCGAGCAGGTCGGGTTCGACTTCGAGGTCAGCAGCGACCACTACTCGCCGTGGCTGACCAGCCAGGGCCACGCCCCGTACGCGTGGACCGTGCTCGGCGCGGTTGCCCAGGCGACCGAACGGGTCGAGCTGATGACCTACGTGACCAGCCCGATCCAGCGCTACCACCCGGCCGTGGTGGCCCAGAAGTCGGCGACCCTGCAGCTGCTCTCCGACGGGCGGTTCACCCTTGGCCTCGGCTCGGGGGAGAACCTCAACGAGCACGTCACCGGCGAGGGCTGGCCACCGATCGACCAGCGCCAGGAGATGCTGGTCGAGGCGGCGACGATCATCCGCGAGCTGCACAGCGGCGAGCTGACTACCTGGGAGGGCAACTACTTCCGGGTCGACTCGGCCCGGATCTGGGATGCGCCGGAGGGCGGCGTGCCGATCGGCATCGCGGTGTCCGGGGAGAAGTCGATCGCCCGGTTCGCACCGCTGGCCGACCACCTGATTGCGGTCGAGCCGGAGGCCGGTGTGATCAAGGCCTGGGACGCCGAGAAGGGCAACTCGGACTCGCGCAAGATCGGCCAGATCCCGATTTGCTGGGACCCGGACGAGGAGAAGGCGCTGGCCAAGGCGCACGACCAGTTCCGCTGGTTCGCCGGCGGCTGGGCGGTCAACGCCGACCTGCCGACCCCGGCCGGGTTCGCCGGGGCGAGCCAGTTCGTGCGGCCGGAGGACGTGGCCCAGCAGATTCCGTGCGGCCCCGACCTCGACGCCATCGCCGAGGCGGTGAAGCAGTACGTGGACGCCGGTTTCACCGACATCGCGATCGTCCAGGTGGGGGACGAGGGCCAGTTCGAGTTCCTCGCCCAGACGGCGGAACCTCTGCTCAAGACCCTCCGCAGTCTGTGATGCGGGCTCAGGGTGGATAGATCTCGGTAGTGCGGAGCGGCAAATCTCAGTAGTGGCTGCGTAGAGATCCGGCCTCGGTCCTCCCTCAACTGGGAGCATGAGGATCCTTGCCACGACCAGCCCGCTGATGGGCCACCTGCGACCGATGCTGCCCCTGCTCCGCGCGGCCACCGACGCCGGCTACGAGGTCGTCGTGGCCACCGGCCCCGACCTGGTCCGGGAGGTGCAGCGGCGCGGCTACCAGACCTGGTCGGCCGGCCCGGTGGCCGCGGACATCCTCGCCGCCCGGTCCGCCGGGTCGCTGTCCGGTGACCCGGCTGCGCGCATCCACCGCTCGGCGTCGACCATGTTCGGCCAGCCGGGTGTCGCCCGGGCCCGCGCCCTGCTGCCCCGGGCCGGCCGATGGGCGCCCGACCTGGTGCTGCACGAGATCACCGAGGTCGCCGGCGCTGAGATCGCCGCGCTGACCGGGGCCCGGGAGATCGTCGTCGGCCCGGTGACGGGCGAGATGGGTCCGGCCGAGGCGCTGCTGCCGCTGGTCACCGCCGAGCTGGCGGCGAGCCTCCAGGCGCCCGACCGGTATCGCGGCCTGGTGTCCGCCCCCTTCCTGGACCCCCGGGTACCGGCCCTGGCTCCCGACCGGCCGACGGTGTTTGCCGACGTCCGCCTGCTCCGCCCGGAGCTGGACCGTCCGCAGTCCCGGCTGCCGCTGCGGGCCCAGCGCTTCGGCGGCCAGACCACCGTGCTGCTCAGCCTCGGCCGGCAGGGGGTCAGCAGCGACACGCTGCTCGGCGTGCTCGACGGCCTGCGCGCCTTCGGCATCAACGTGATCGTGGAGAGCGGGTCGGACCTCGACCTGACCGTGCTCGGCCAGCCGCCGCGCAACGTCGCCGTCGGCCAGGTGATCGACTACGCCCGGGCGCTGCCGCTGTGCCACGCGGTGATCGGCAACGGGGCCGCGAGCTCACGGCCGGCGCGCTGGCGTACGGCCTGCCCCTGGTGACGCTGCCGCGGACGCCCGACCAGCTGGCCACGGCCCGGGCCCTGCACTCACTCGGCGTCGGTCTGACCGTCCAGCCCGACCGGCTGCGGCCGGGCGCGGTCCGGCGCGCCCTGGCCGACGTCCTCGCCGATCCCCGGTACGCCCGCGCCGCCGCCGCGCAGCAGGCGGCCCTCGCCGGCGCCGCCGACCTGCTCGCCGACCTGACCGTGCCGATGGCCGCCTGACCGACTGCCGGTGCCGGACCGTGGCGCGGGCGAGAGCGGAGTGGGGGCTAAGGCACCTTAGGCACCTCAGGCGCTGGCGTACGGCAAAGATGAGGAGTTCGTCCCATGTGCCGGAGGCGGCTTAGACCGAGGCTTGTGGACATGAACGACTACACCGTCCACATCCTCGCCGAGCAGCGCCGGCAGGACTTCGCCGCCGAGGCGGCCAACCACCGCCTCGCCCGACTCGCCACCGCCGACCGTACGTCGTGGTGGCACCGGCTGGGGGAGGCCCTTCCCATGCCGACCCGCCCGCTGGTCGCCCGGCACCGCGTCGCCCACTGAGGGCGTCCCGATGTCGGCGGCCGGTGGCAGCATGGAGCCCGTGGTCAGAGCGGGCCGTACGCCGGGCAGCCGGGTCCCGCACCTGGTCGGACGCACCGACCAGCGGGCCCGGCTGCACGGCGTCCTCGATGAGGTGATCGCCGACGGCAGCCGATTCGTCCTGCTCGGCGGAGACGCCGGGGCGGGAAAGACCACGGTCATCGACGCCTTCACCGCCGATCTGTTCTCCACCCTGGCCGACCGCAAGGCCCAGTTGGTCCGCGGGCAGTGCGTGCCGTTGGGTGGCGACGGGCTGCCGTACGCTCCGATCGTCGGAACCCTGCGCGACCTCGTCGCCCAGCACGGCCGCGAGCAGGTGCTCGAGTGGGCCGGCGCCGCGGCTCCGGCGCTCGGCGTCCTGCTGCCCGACCTCACCGGCCGGCCCCCCGAAGGCGACGCGATCCGGCTCCAGCTGTTCGAGGCCGTCACCCGACTGTGGGAGCAGGCCAGCGAGCACGCTCCGCTCGTCGTGGTGCTCGAGGACCTCCACTGGGCCGACGAGTCCACCCGGCACCTGCTGCGCTTCGGCGCCCGGGCCCTGACCGATGCTCCGGTGCTGATCCTGGCCAGCTACCGGACCGACGAGCTGACCCGTCGGCACCCGCTGCGGCCGTTCCTGGCCGAGGTGGGCCGGTTGCCGGTCACCGTCCGGATCGACGTGCCGAGCCTGGACCGCACCGAGGTCGCCGAGCTGCTGACCCGGCTGATGAACCGCGCGCCGAGCAACCCGGTGATCGACACGGTGTTCCGGCGCAGCGAGGGCGTCCCCTACTTCGTCGAGGAGCTCGCCCGGTCGGCGACCCGCGGCTGCATCGACATGCCCGACACCCTGCGCGACGCGCTGAACGTCCGGGTCCAGAACCTGTCCCCGGAGGCCCAGCAAGTGGTCGAGCTCGCGGCGGTGGCCGGCAACCGGGTCGAGCACGCCCTGCTCGCGGCCGCGTCGGGCGGAACCGCCGTCGAGCTCGAGCAGGGGCTGCGGGAGGCGATCGACTCGGCCGTGCTCACCGCCGACGAGACCGGCTACAGCTTCCGGCACGCCCTGCTCCGCGAGGTGGTGCACGACGACCTGTTGCCCGGCCAGCATGCCCGGCTGCACGCCAAGTTCGCGGCCCTGCTCGAGGAGCATCCGGAGCTGGTCACCCCCGGCACCGCGCCGCTGGAGATCGCCCACCACTGGTCCGCGGCGCACGAGGCGACCAAGGCGTTCACCTGGTCGATCACCGCCGCCCGGTCCGGGGCAGCGGCGTACCACGAGGCGCTCAAGATGTACGAACGGGCCCTGGAGCTGTGGGACCGGGTCGACGACCCGGAGGCCATCGCCGGCTCCCGCTCGTCGGTGCTCAAGCAGGCCGCCAACGCCGCCAGCAACGCCGGCGAGGAGGAGCGGGCCCTCGCGCTGGTGAATGCGGCCCTGGACGAGGCGGGTCCCGAAGCGGCCCCGGAGGAGCGGATCAGCGCCCTGATGCTAAAGGGCAGCCTGCTGTCCGGACTGCTCCGGCCGGGTGCGGTCAAGCCGATGCGCGAGGCGATGGCCCTGCTGCCCGAGGACGCCGACCCGGTGCTGCGGGGGCGGGTGCTGGAGGCGCTGGCCCGGCGGTTGATGCTGTCCGGCGAGGTCGAAGAGGGAGTGGCGACTGCGCGGGAGGCGGTAGAGGCGTCGACCGGCATCGGGTCGCCGGCGGCCGAGTCGCACGCCCGCAACAGCTTGGCCACCGGTCTGGAGGCGATCGGCGCCGAGGCCGAGGCGATGTTGGAGTGGGAGCGGGCGAGCGAGCTTGCCCGGGGCAGCACCAGGACGGAGCTGCGGTTCTTCATCAACTACTCCGACGCGCTGAACCTCACCGGCCGGTACGCCGATGCCGTGGGCCAGGCGATGGCCGGCATCGAGCTGGCCCGCAGTCGCGGTCTGGAGCGGTCGATCGGCTGCATGCTGGCCGGGAACGCGGCCGAGCCGCTGATCGCGCTCGGTCAGTGGAGTCGGGCGACGGCCATGATCGACCGGGCCATCGAGCTCGACCCGCCCCCACACCACATGGCGCACCTGCGGTTGCTCCAGGCCTGGCTACGGGTGTGGCGCGGCGAGCTGGACGAGGCTGACGCGGTTCTGGCCGAGTTCCGGCCGATGATCACCTCCGACGTCTCGGCCCCGCAGTACGTCAGCCAGGTCATCCGGACCGACGCCGAGCACGCGATGGCCGTCGGCGACCCCGAGCGGGCCTGGCGGGACGTCTCCACCTACCTCGACGGGTGGGGCCGCTTCCACGGGGCGTGGGCCTACCCGATCCTGGCCGTGGCCGCTGCGGCGGCCCGGACCCTGGATGTGGCCGAGGGCGGCACCGAGCGCTCGACGCTCATCGGGGACTTCCTGGAGCGTCGGGCCCTACGGATCAACATCCGCCCGCTGTGGGCGCCGGTGATCACCGCCGAGCTGGCCGACACCGCCGACGGCTGGCGCCGTGCGCTGGCCGAGCTCACAACCCTGCCCGGTCCGGCACACCTGCCGCCCTACGCCGGGCTGCGGCTGGCCCAGCACCTGGTCGCCGCCCGGGAGCGAATCGAGGCCCGCGACGTCCTGGCCACGGCCAGCCAGGGGGCCGCGACCCTGGGCGCCCGGCTGCTGACCGACCGGCTCGGCGCCCTGGCCCAGCGGGCCGGGTTTTCGCCCGAGGCCGAGGTCGTGGCCAGCCCGCTGGCCGGGCTGACCCCGCGGGAGATCGAGGTGCTGCGGCTGGTGGCGGCGGGCAACTCCAACGGCGAGATCGGCAGTGCGCTGTTCATCAGCACCAAGACGGCCAGCGTCCACGTGTCCAACATCTTGGCCAAGCTGGGAGTGAGCGGGCGCGGCGAGGCCGCTGCGCTGGCGTACAAGCTCGGGCTGGTCCCGGTCTGATCTGCGGGCTGAGCCGGTCGAAGCCCGTGGTCACGCCCTTCGACAGGTTTCCGGGCGCATAAGGTGGGCCCGTGAACTGGAAGGTCGCCGTCGCGCTGGGTACCGCCATCGGTGGTGTGGTGTACGCCGTGCTGCGGCGCAACAAGAGCGCGGCCGCCGACGCCGAGCTCTGGGCCGAGGCCACCGACCCGGTCACCCGCTTCGGCAACTCCTGAGCATCCCCCGCCGGGAACAGATCCGGCTTCGAGGCGTTAGCCCTACATGATCGATGATCGGGACCGGGAGGTCCTCGACGCCTACTCCGCTGCGGTGATCGGCGTCGCCCAGCGGGTTCTGCCCAGCGTCGCCAGCCTGCGCGTACGGGGTCGCCGGGGTGAGGGGTCCGGCAGCGCCAGCGTGCTGACCGCCGACGGCTATCTGCTCACCAGTGCCCACGTGGTCGAGGGCGCCGACCAGGCCACCGCCGCCTTCACCGACGGCACCGAGGTCGCCGCCGAGGTGGTCGGGCGGGATACGTTGTCCGACCTGGCCGTCCTCCGCGCCCGGGCCGAGATGCCGCCACCGGTCGAGCTGGGCAACGCCTCACAGCTGCAGGTCGGCCAGCTCGTGGTCGCCCTGGGCAACCCGCTGGGCCTCGCCGGCAGCGTCACCGCCGGCATCGTGTCCGGCCTGGGCCGGTCGCTGCCCACCGGTGCTGGTCGGGTGGTCGACGAGGTGATCCAGACCGACGCCGCACTGAATCCTGGCAACAGCGGTGGCGTGCTGGCCGACAGCCGTGGCCGGATGGTCGGGGTGAACACCGCGGTCGCCGGCATCGGCGTCGGCCTGGCCGTGCCGATCAACTCCACCACGCAGCAGATCATCAACGCCCTGATGTCGACCGGTCGGGTTCGTCGGGCGTGGCTGGGCATCGCCGGCAGTCAGGCCCCCCTGCCGCCGCCGCTGGCGGCCAAGCTCGATCGACGCGAGGGTCTGCGGATCGCCCAGGTGATCAGCGGCAGCCCCGCCGAGGCGGCCGGACTGCGCGCCGGTGACGTGGTCGTTGCGGTGGCCGGTGAGCCGATCCCCTCCACCACCGTGCTGCAGCGCCGGATGGTCGAGGCGGCGATCGGTCGCCGGGTCGAGATCACCGTCTGGCGCAACGGAGCCCTGGTCGACGTGATCGCGGTGCCGCGGGAGCTGGACGCCGGCAACCGCTGACGGCACCCTCAGGTTCGAGATGGTGAAGGATTTTGCGCGGTACTCGGCACAGGATCCTTCACGCTCCGGGCCTGCGCCCGCTGCCGGCGGCGGTACCACTCGGCGCACAGCCACACGATCAGCACCAGGCTGAGCGCGTCGCCGCCGTAGTACATGATCATCGCTCCGGACTCGGCCAGCTCGACCGGTACGCCCGCCGGCGGCACGGCGTAGAGGGACTTGGCCACGATCGCGTGCCCGGCGAGCAGCGCCACCAGCACTCCGGCGCGGTGACCGGGGCTGCGCCGGTGCGGCATCGGGTCGCGGCCGACGAGTGACGTCGTCACCAGGTAACCGGTGACCAGCAGGTGCGCGTGCACCAGCAGGTGCAGCCAGCCGTAGGACTGGCTGAGCGCGTACACCGGCGTGCCGTACAGCACCCAGAGCCCGCCCAGGTTGAGCACCACGGCGACCACCGGCTCGGTCAGCCAGCGCAGCGGCCAGGTGCCGAGCAACCAGGTCACCCGGCGGGCGGCACCGACCGGCAGGGCCCGTAGCAGCAGGGTCACGGGGGCGGCCGCCACCAGCAGCAGCGGCACCGCCTGCCCGAGTAGCAGGTGGGTGATCACGTGGGCCCGGAAGTCCACCGACGCCGCCTGCCCCAGCCGGCCGGTCACCGAGGCCAGCACCAGGCCCATCGCCGCCACCCAGGCGACCACCCGCCACCACGACCAGCCCTGCCGCTCGCGGACGTTGAACGCGGCCCCGGCGTAGACCCCGGCGGAGATGACCAGGCTGAGCAGGACGATCTCGCTCAGCGCATCGGCCCCGTGGCCGGTGTGCTCAGGCACCATGGCGTCCCCGAGTCGCTCGGTTCCGCAGCAGCAGCACGACGCCGGCGACGATCAGTGCCACCGCGACGACCAGCCAAGCCACGTCGTACGGCAGCAGGTCGACCCCGTAGCGGATCTGGTGCAGCTCCATCAGCTTGTGCTGGATCGTGCCGTCGTAGAGCTGGAAGGCCCCGGCCCCGATGAGCGCGGCGCCCACCCAGCGGGGCCAGACGAGATCGCGCCGCCGGCGCAGCTCGGCGAACAGGAACAGACCGGCGACGGCTGCGAAGAAGCTGAACGCGTGGAAGATCCCGTCGGAGACCAGCCCGACCTCGGTCGTCGAGCGGTCGTAGAACTTGTGCCAGTGCAAGAGCTGGTGGAAAACCGCCTCATCGACGAAGCCGGCCACGGCGACCCCGAACAGCGCTCCGGACAGACCGTTACCGCCGCGGGGCCGCGACGTACGCGGTGGCGCCGTCGCGGGCCGGGATGCCGTTGGTTCGCTCACTTGGATCCGGTGCTGTCCGTCGAGTCGACCGACTTCATCTCCATCGCCGCCGTCGCCGGCACCA
>DATHBQ010000353.1:0-2344 GCA_035296105.1 Propionibacteriaceae bacterium
AGCCACGAGGGCAGTCGATGGTGATGACGGCGAGGTCGCCGAACGCCGCGACGATCCGGTCCCGGCTGACGTGGCTCAGCCCGAATGAACGGACACCGGGAGTGTCGATCACCCAGGAGTCGGCGGCGTCGGGCAGCCGCAGGGCGATCGCCGCGCTGGAGGTATGCCGACCGCGGCCGGTCACTGCGTTGACCACCCCGATGGCCCGATCGGCTCCCGGGATCAGGGCGTTGACCAACGTCGACTTGCCCACGCCCGAATGCCCGACGAAGACGCTGCGGTGACCGTCCAAGGCCGACCGCAGGGGGGCCAGGTCGGCGCCCGGGGAGGTCACCTGCACCGGCACGCCCAGCGGCTCGTACTGGTTGACCAGCTCGTCGGGCGAGGCGAGGTCGGCCTTGGTCAGGCAGAGCAGCGGCGCGATCCCGGCATCGAACCCGGCCACCAGGATCCGGTCGATCATCCCCGTTCGGGGCGGCGGGTCGGCGAGGGCGGTCACGATGACCAGCTGGTCGGCGTTGGCGACGATCGGTCGCTCGTACGGGTCGTCGTCGTCGGCGGTCCGGCGTAGCACCGTCTCCCGCTCGGCCACCGCGACGATGCGGGCCAGCGTGCCCTCCCCGCCCGAGGTGTCACCGACCAGCGAGACCCGGTCGCCGACGATCACCCCGGTGCGGCCGAGGTGGCGGGCCTTGACCGCGGCGACCTCGCGGTCCGCCATCAGGGTGGTGAAGCGACCGCGGTCGACGGTGACCACCATGCCGGTCCGGGCGTCGGCGTAGGCGGGGCGGTCCTTGGTGCGGGGTCGGCTGCCGCGACCGGGACGGTCGAACGCCGCATGCTCGTCCCCGCGCAGGCTCACTCAACCCCTGCCTGTCCGGGGGGGTCATGGGGGGTCGTTCCCCCCTCCTCCGCACTTGTATCCACCCGAGAGGCGTCGATCATGGCCCGCCAGAGGTCGGCGAACTCGGGCATGGTCTTGTCCGTGCAGCCGATGTCGTCCAGGGTGACGTCCGGGACGACCAGGCCGAGCAGGGCGCCGGCCTGGGCCATCCGGTGGTCGGCGTAGGTCCGCCACTCCGCTCCACCGAGCAGCTTCGGGTGGATGGTCAGCCCGTCCTCGTTCTGACCCACGTGGGCACCCAGCCGCTCCAGCTCGGTGGCCAGCGCCGCCAGCCGATCGGTCTCGTGACCTCGGATGTGACCGACCCCGCGCAGGTGGGTGGTGTCGTCGGCCAGGGCGGCGACGGCGGCGACCACCGGGGTCAGCTCGCTGGCCGCCGACAGGTCCAGGTCGATCCCGTGCAGGTGGTCAGTCCCGCGTACGGTCAGGCCGCGGTCGTCGAAGCTCGCCTCGGCGCCGAACCGGACCAGGATGTCGCCGATCGCCTCGCCGGGCTGCTCGGTCGACCCCGGCCAATGCGGCACCGTCACCGCCCCGCCGGTGACGGCCGCGGCCGCCAGGAACACGGCGGCGTTGGACAGGTCGGGCTCGATGGTCTCCTGGTGCGGGGCGATCGGTCCCGGGGCGACGACCCAGCGGTCCGGCTCGGAGTCGTCGACCCGGACGTGCCGCTCGCGAAGCATCGCCACGGTCATCTCGACGTGCGGCCGGGAGGGGAGCGGGGGACCGGCGTGGCGGAGGTCGAGACCGCCGGGGAGCCGGGCCGCGACCATCAGCAGGGCGCTGACGAACTGGCTCGAGCTGGAGGCGTCGAGCGTCACCGTCCGGCCGGACACATCTCCGTCGACCGTGAAGGGCAGGGTGCCCCCTTCTGAGTCGACGGTGGCCCCCAGCGCGGTCAGGGTATCCAGCAGCGGGCCCATCGGCCGGGCGTACGCCTGCTCATCGCCGTCGAAGTGCACCGGGCCGTCGGCCAGCAGAGCCACCGCGGGCAGGAAGCGCATCACCGTGCCGGCCAGGCCGCAGTCCACCGTGACGTGGCCGGCGAACCGGTCCGGGGGAGCGACCTCCCAGGTGGCGCCCGTCCCGGTGATCTGCACGCCGAGCGACCGCAGCCCGTCCCGCATCAGCCGGGTGTCCCGTGCGTCGAGGCCGTTGTGGATGACCGACGGCCCGTCGGCCAGCGCGGCCAGCACCAGGGCCCGGTTGGTCTGCGACTTGGACCCCGGGACACTGACCGTGGCCCTGATCGGCGCCGGGGCGAGGGCCGCCGCCCAGGGCTGCCGGGAGGACGCGGACCGCACGGTGCTCAGCGCGTCAGTTCTCCCCGCGCTCGATGTTCTTGGCCCGCTTGTCAGCCTTGCGGGCCTCCTTGGCCAGGGCCGCCGCGGCCTTCTGCTCTTCCTTGGCCCGGGCGGCGGCAAGCTTCTGCTCCTCCTT
>DATHBQ010000354.1:0-1713 GCA_035296105.1 Propionibacteriaceae bacterium
ACCGCGCTGGTCCGGTTCGAGCTGGAGTACGTCGAGCAGCCCTGCCGCACGGTCGCTGAGCTGGCCACGCTGCGGGTGCGGCTGGCCAGGGCCGGGGTCGACGTGCCGGTCGCGGCGGACGAGTCGATCCGCCGGGCCGAGGATCCGTTGGAGGTCGCCCGGTGTGCGGCGGCCGATGTCGCGGTGCTCAAGGTGCAGCCGCTGGGCGGCGTCCGGGCCGCCTTGCGGGTCGCCGAGCGGATCGGACTGCCGGTCGTGGTCTCCAGCGCGCTGGAGACCTCGGTCGGGTTGCGGGCCGGGCTGGCCCTGGCTGCGGCGCTGCCCGAGCTGCCCTACGCCTGCGGCCTGAACACCGGTCCGCTGCTGGCCGGTGACCTGGTGGCCGAACCGCTGGTGGCGGTCGACGGAGTGATCCGGCTGCGGGAGGTGGCGCCCGACGCCGGCCAGCTGGAGCGGCACCGGGCCGATCCGGCAACCCACGCGAGGTGGCGGACGCGGCTGGCCCGGACCCGGGACCTGCTGGTGGAACACGGCGATGGCTGACGGGCACGCGACCGCGCTGGCCGGCGTGGTGGTCGCCGAGCTGGTCAGCCAGGGCGTGACTGACCTGGTGCTCGCCCCGGGCGCCCGCAGTGCACCGTTGGCCTACGAGGCGCTGGCAGCGGACCGGATCGGGCTACTCCGGCTGCACGTCCGGCTGGACGAGCGGACCGCCGGCTACCTGGCCCTGGGGCTGGCCAAGGGGTCCGGCCGGCCGGTGGCGGTGCTCACCACCTCGGGCACGGCCGTGGCCAACCTGCACCCGGCGGTGCTGGAGGCGTCGGCCTCCTTCACACCGCTCGTCCTGCTCACCGCCAGCCGGCCACGGGCGCTGGTGCATACCGGGGCCAACCAGACCACCGACCAGGACCGGCTGTTCGGCGCGCACACCCGGGCGTACGCGGCGCTGACCGATGCGACCTCCGACCCCCGCACCTGGCGGTTCGAGACGGCCCGGCTGGTGACGGCGGCCAGCGGCGCCCGGAGCCACCGACCCGGGCCGGTGCAGCTGAACCTCGAGCTCAGCGAGCCGCTCAACCCGACCGGGTTCGCTCCCGCGCCGCCCACCACCGACCTGGTGGTCACTCCGGTGCCAGCCGGCCCGCCGCCGACCCGGCTGGACGCCGGACCGCAGACGGTGATCGTCGCCGGTGACGCGCCACCGGAGGTGGGTCGCCAGGTCGCCGAGCTGGGCGCCGCGGCCGGCATCCCGGTCCTCGCCGAGCCCTCCAGCAACGCCCGGTGCGGACCGGCGGCGCTGGGCACCGGTCGGTTGCTCGCCGCCTCCGTCCTGGCCGAGGACGTCGAGCGGGTGGTCGTGTTCGGTCACCCGACGCTGTCCCGGCCGATTGGCCGGCTGCTGGCCCGCGACGACGTCGAGCTGGTGGTGGTCACGCCGTACCCGGACTGGGTCGACCCAGGTCGGACCGCCACCCTGGTCACCTCCGGCGTCTCGATGCCCGAACCGGCCGCGGGGGAGTGGCTCAGCCGGTGGCGGCAGGCCGATGCCGACCTCCGGGCCGAGCTGGACCGCCTGCTGCGCCGACTCCCGTACCTCAGTGGACCGGCGCTGGCCGCGGCGGTGTGGGCGGGCCTGCCGGCCGAGGCCGCACTGTTCGTCGGCTCGTCCTCGCCGGTGCGCGACCTGGATCTGGCCCCGGTGCGGGCCGACCC
>DATHBQ010000355.1:0-5208 GCA_035296105.1 Propionibacteriaceae bacterium
GGGTCGCTGACCAGCTCGTAGACCGCCTGAGCCTGCGCCGCCCGATCGTCGTTGTAGGCCGGCTCGAACTCCAGACAGGCGACCACCACGGGCAGCGG
Organism: Propionibacteriaceae bacterium; assembly: GCA_035296105.1. Classification (GTDB taxonomy): domain Bacteria; phylum Actinomycetota; class Actinomycetes; order Propionibacteriales; family Propionibacteriaceae; genus Microlunatus. Next base: position 99 of record DATHBQ010000355.1, read on the forward strand.
ACCGGCCGGATGCGCGACGGTGGCGACCAGCGCAACCGGGGCCTCCGCCCGGTGCCGGGTCGGCGTCGGCACCTGGCGTACGGAGGTGATCGGCCGTAGCCGACTGCTTTCGGGCGTTCGACCGGCCGGTCGGCGGGGTCTGGGCGAGCGATCACTTCGGGGTGGTCGCCGACCTGGCGCTGCCCGCCCACCCGCCCGGAGCGTGGGTCAGCTCTGAGTGACGCCGAGCACGTGGCGGCGGAACAGCTCGGCCGAGGGCAGCAGGCGCCGATTCTGCGACCACGCCAACCCGACGTCGCGGAAGGCTCCGGGGTCGGTCAGCCGCACCAGGTGCTCCGCTCCGCTGCCGGCCTGCCGGACCTCGGCGGGGAGCGCCGGGACGATCGACACTCCCAGTCCGGCGGCGACGAAGCCCCGGACCACAGGGATGTCGTCCTCCTCGAACACCACGCGCGGCGTGAACCCTGCCTGGGCGCACAGCTCGTCGGACAGGCTCCGCAGCTCCCAGCTGGGTCGCAGCAGCACGAAGTCCTCCGCCGCCGCCTCAGCGAGCGCGACCTCCTCCCGGTCAGCGAGGGTGTGGCCGGGCGGTACGGCCAGGCACAGCGGCTGCTGGAAGAGCCGCCGCCACTCCACCTCCGGGTTACGGGGTCGCCGGGCGGTGAACTCCAGGTCGGTCCGCCCCTCGGCCACCAACGAGGAGCCCAGCGCATCGTGGGAGTGCTCGAACAGGAACCGGATCCGCGGGTGCTCGGCCCGGAACGCGGCGATCATGTCGGGGACGAGCCAGGTCCCCAGCGAGAGCTGGAAGGCCACCCGGACGCTTCCGCTTTCCGGGTCGATCAGCTCCTCGGCGGCGGCCAGCCCGTCGTCGAGCGCGTGCAGCATCGCGTCCACGTGGCGCTTGAAGATGCTGCCGGCGTAGGTCGTCCGCAGCAACCGGCCGGACCGCATCAGCAGCGGCGTGCCCACCTCCTCCTCCAGCCGCTGCAACCCACGGGAGACTCCGGGCTGGCTCACCTGGTAGAGCTCCGCCACCTCGGTGACGGTGGCGCCGTCGGCGACCTGCTGGAAGTAGCGCAGGACATCGGTATCCATAATCCATGACGCTAGCGCATCGGTGACTGCACAAAGATTCATTGGAAGTATGGATGCAAACGCCTCAGACTTGAGCCATGAGTATTTCGACCACCATCAGCGAGCGCCTGACCACGATCCGCAGCCAGGTCCGTGAGCGCCGCCAGGAGCGTGCCGAGCACCGCGCGCTGGAACGCGACCTGGCCGGCTACCGGACCCAGAGCGAGATCGACGAGCTCCTCGTCGTCCTGGGACAGCACGAGGGTCGCGAGGCCCAGGAGGTTCGGGACATCCTGCTGCAGAACTCGCGTCCGACCCCGCCGCTGTTCCGCGCCGCCTGAGTCCGACCGACGCTAGAAGATCAGCTTGTCGACCTCGGCGTACGTGTCCAGACGGTGCGCCGAGAGCGCCCCATCCGAGAGCATGTAGACGACGTCGCTGATCACGACCGATCGCTGGGCGGTGCCGTCGGACTCGGCGGTGACCAGGCGACCCAGCTCACGCAGCCCGTCGGCGTCGGCCCGCAGCAGCACCAGCCCGCTGAACGCCCCCTTCCCGTCGCTGTCCCCGTAGAGGTTGGTGGGCGCGATGACGAGATCGCGCGGTTCCCAGTACAGGAACGCCCGCGGGTCGAACTCCGCAGTCGCCGCTCCGCTCGCGTAGGTCTGGGTGTCGATCCGCCGCGGTAACGCGGGATCCTCGATGTCGAACAGCGAGAACTGCACACCGTTCGCCTCGCCGCGACCTGGGTCCACGTCGCCGACGGTCCCCCCGCTCTGGCCGACCCCGAGCAGCCGGTCGTCGCCGATCGGGTGCAGGTAGCCCGAGTAGCCGGGGATCTTCAGCTCGCCCACGACCTGCGGTGCGGCGGGGTCGCGCAGGTCGAGGACGTAGAGCGGGTCGGTCTGCCGGAACGTCACCACGTACCCGCGCTCCTCGATGAATCGCACCGCTCGGATCGACTCGTTGTCCTCCCGACCCAGGCCACCGACCTGTCCGAGCCGGCGGAGCGCGCCGTCCTGCTCCTGAAGCGTCGTCACCATCCCCTCGGTGACCTCGCGGGGGCTGGCCCAGCCCCGCCGACCGGAGATCGTGCTCGCGACCCTCAGCACACCGTCGTGCTCGGACATGGCGTACTGGTTCAGCAGGGTCCCCGGCACCTCCCCCGACCCCGAGTAGCTGGTCGACCCCGACGGTGCGGTGACGAACTTGTGCAGACTTGTCGTGGCCGGCTGGCCGTGGCTGCTCCACTCCGTGCTCGAGACGTACGTCGCCGCGTCCGTGGCGTAGATCTGCTGACCGCCGGCGATGACCCCGACGGTCTGGCGGGAGTCCAGCGCCGATCCCATGTCGAACGACGACACCGCCACCGTGTCCAGGCCGGAGAACGTCTCTGGACGAGCGAGGTCGCCGCACTCCACCAGCCGGCCCTTGCTCACCACCGCGCCCGCCCCGTCGCGCAGGACGTAGGTCGGGATCCAGTCGTCCACCGTCGTCTTCGCGACGGCCGCCCGGAGCTCCGCCTTCGACTTGGACGAGATCCCGCCGGTGGGCGTGTAGACCGGCGACGGCGCATCCACGTCGGGCGACGCGACCGTGGTAACCCGGACCTGCGTGCCCACCAGGCGGGCGTCGAGGACGTCACCGTCCACGGTCAGCGTGGCGCGGCGGGCGGGACGGCTCAGATCCGCGATTTCGTACATGGTCAGGACGGCCCGCTGACCGGGCCCGCGCAGCCCGGGCTCGAATGCCTCGACGGGTGACCCGCCGAACACCAGCAGCCGCTCGCCGGACAGGAACACGGTGCGCGCTCCGGTGCCCGGCAGGGTGGCCCGCCGCGTCAGGCGCCCGGCCGAGGCCTCGATCAGGTGCACCCGACCCTGGGCCACCGCGACGATGCGGCTCCCGTCGGTCTTCACCAGGTCGGGCTCGTCGACGCCCGCCTCCTGGACGTTCGTGGTCGAATGCGCTGCTGGCTCAGCGGACTGGGCGGCGGCTCCGCCGGCCGCGTCCCCGGCGGCGGCGGCCTCGGGTACGCCGCGTCCGGCGATGCCGTCCACCGCAGTCCAGACCTCGCCGCCCGCGCGCTCGATCAGGTGGTCGGGCGCCTGGTCCTTGAAGTACTGCAGGACGGTGCCGCAGCTGCGGAAAGGCTTCAGGGTCTGGGCGTGCGCCGTCTGGTGGGGAACCAGCGGCGGCCGGTCGTCACCGACCAGCGGTAGCGCCACCAGGACGCCCGCGAGCAGCACAGCGGCGCCCAGCGCCCTCGGGACGGTCGGTCGGGCGGGTGATCGGTCCATGACAGATACTCGCCGCAGGCCGATGATCCGTTGCAGCGGAGACGGACCTAGGTGTGGTCGGGGTCTCTTCCTTCCGCCGCCAAGGTCCGGCCGATCAGCAGGTACCAGAGCGGCCAGCTGATCCACGCCGCGCCGCTCAGGGCGCCGCCGGCCGCGAACAGCGCCTTCCGAAGCGTCGACCCGCTCGGCGCGAGGTAGCCGAGGGAGAGGATCGGCAGACCGAGGAGCATGGCCGCGCCGGCACCCTGCCCGAATCGGGCCAGCCCCCTCGGCCAGCGACCGCGGCGGCCCAATCGAGTGCTGACCGCGGTCAGCCAGGCCGACTGGACGAGGATCGCGCCGACCGTGACCACCGTCGACGGAGCGAACGGGATGCGGTGAAAGGCGAGCAGGAAGCTGCTGCCCGCCGCGGCGACCGAGGAGCCGAGAACGGTGCCGAGGGCGGCCCGGCTGATCGGGTCGTCCTCGTCGAGCCGTTGGGAGAGCTCCTGCAGCACGGGGATGCTGCTCAGGAAGTACAGCCCGCCGCCGAAGTCGTTGATCGCGCCGAACACGTACGGTCCGTTGCGCGGCACCTCGACGGTGTAGAGCAGCCCGAGCGTGACCAGGTTGGCGCCGCCCAGCCCGGCGGCGGCGTAGGCGCACCACTCGGCCGCCGGGCGGTCCGGTCCTCGCGTCATCGGGCCCGGCTCACGATCTCGCCGATCTCGGCGTCGGTGAGCTCGATCGGGTTGGCCCGGGTGCTGCTGGCCCGCTGGGTGGCGGCGACCACCGCGGCGACGTCATCCTCGCCCATCCCGTAGCCGGCCAGGCCGGGGATGGCCAGTGCCTCGGTCAGCTCCTGCAGCCACGCGATGCCGTCCTCCGGACGGGCGTCGGCGCGGTCGGTGAGCAGGACCGCCACCTCGGTGAACCGGGGCAGCGCGGGGTGGTCGGGAGCCCGGTCGCGCAGGGCCCGCAGGTTGACCTCGACCGCGCCGGCCAGGGCGGCCGCGCACACCGCCCCGTGCGGCGCCGACAGCCGCGCCCCGGCCGCGGCCGCGAGCCCGTGGACGACCCCCAGACCGGAGTTGGCCAGGCACAGCCCGCCGAACAGGCTGGCCAGGGCGAGGTCCTCGCGTACTTCGAGATCGGTCATGCCGTCGGCGTAGGCCCGACGTAGCGATCGGGCCGACCGGCGGATCCCGTCGCGGGCCAGCGCGTCGGTGAACGGGTTGGCCCGGGCCGACAGCAACGGCTCGACCAGCTGGGACAGGGCGTCCATCCCGCTGGCCGCGATGGTGGGCGGTGGGACGCCGACCAGCTGGTCCGGGTCGACCACGGCGACCTCGGGCAGCATCAGCGGGCTGCGCAGGCTGGCCTTGACCCCGTCGCCGGCCAGCACCGCGTTCCGGGTGACCTCCGAGCCGGTGCCCGCCGTCGTCGGCACCGCGACGCAGGGCAGACCCGGCTGGGTGATCGGGCGACCGGCCCCGATCACCTCCAGGTGGTCGATCGGATCGGCTCCGGTCGTGGCCAGCACCGCGGTGGCCTTGGCCACGTCCAGTGCGCTGCCGCCGCCGAAGCCGAGGACGGCGTCACACGAGGTGTCCGCGGCCGCCCGCACCGACTCGCGGACCAGGTCGATCGACGGCTCGCTGGCCACGGGGAACACCTCGGTGGCGATCCCCGTCTCGGCCAGGGCGGACCGGACACCGGCCGCCCGGTCGGGGTTGCGGCCGGTGACGACCAGC
>DATHBQ010000356.1:0-11816 GCA_035296105.1 Propionibacteriaceae bacterium
GGCCACCGCCTCGACGTCGATCGGGTCCGCTCGGTACTGCAGGGTTCCGGTCACGTCGCCGTCCGGATTGAGCCGGTACGCGATGCCCTCGTCACCGGAGTCGTTGACGGTCCAGTAGCCACCGCCTTCCGGGTCCCGGGCCAACCCCGACGACTCGGTGATCCGGGAGTCGGTGATGCGGAAGGCCACGGTGTCATCGGCGGCCGCCGCCAGGGGGAGGCCGAGGAGAAGAACCAGTGCCCCGAGCACGGTGAGAGCGCTGCGCAAGGCCCGGCGGACGGCCATGGTGCTGGGGGATCCCTTTCGTATCGGACGCGTACGCGACCCTAGTGCAGCGAGTCCCAGATCGCAGCGACGACCACGATCAGCACCAGCCCACCGAGTACGCCGGAGACGATCAGCCGGCGAACTCGCGGGTTCATCGGCCCAGGATAGGGGCCCGGAACGCACTACCGTGTCCTCGTGGGTGAGCTCCGGTTGTACGCGATCGGCCTGGAGGAGGTTCGCGGCATGTTCGGCGCCTCACCCCCGGCGGCGGAGTATCTGCGCGGCCTGGCACAGCGGGCCTTCGCCCCGCCGGTGGAGGCGGGTCGCTCCGGGCTGCTGGGCAAGCTGGGGCCGATCTTCCGCAAGGTGCCCGCGACGCCGGTGATCTCCCCCACCCAGCCCGAGCCGCAGGACGTCGAGGTGCTGCTGGCCGGGGCGTACGTCCCGCCGGACCGGATGGGCGCGACCTGGCGGCTGCTGGAGACGCTGGTGCAGGGAACCGCCTGGGGATCGACCCGGATGCGGCTGACCGAGGCGGAGCTGAACGACCTGGATTTCGCCCTGGCCCGCGGCGGCGTGTCGGCCGCCGTGGGGCTGCGCCACCTGCTGAACAACAAGACCGACCTCAACCTGATCCCGGTCACCGGACTGACGGTCGGCTGGCACCGGCACGACAAGGCGCTGGCCATGAACGAGGCCTACCGGTCGGCGATGGGTGAGATCAAGACCGACGAGCAGCGGGCGATGATCAGCTCGCTGACCCTCTGGCTGGACGGCTTCGTGCCCTGGGCCCAGGTCGCCGCGTCTCTTGGCCGTCCCGTCCCCGACCTGGTCGGCTTCTGGGCCAACTGAAGGTGGGCCGGTCCGCCGGATCGGTACCCGGAGGGGCGAAACTTGGGCCCATGTCGAGAAGTTCTTCCCGCCACGGCTGGGGTCTGGGCCTCGTCGCGTTCGTCGGGTCAGCCCTGCTCGCCGGCTGCGCCCTGTTGCCCGGCGGCGGCCCGGAGGCCGGCCCGGCGGCGCCGACCTCGAGCGCACCGACCGTGGCCGCCTCGACGGGTTCGTCGCCCAGCGTCTCCGCCACCCCGCCGACCGGCGGACCGGGCCTCCCGTCGATATCGATCAGCGGTTTCCCGAGCCAGCCTCCGAGTTTGACCCCGACGCCCACCGCGACGGCCTCCAGGGCGGGCCGGGGCCTGGCGTTCACCACCACCCGGATCCGCGGCCGGGCCGCCAGTGCGTCCTGGGACATCGCGATCCCCCTGTTCTCCGGATCGCCCGTCGCCGGCGAGGTCAACCGCCGGGTACGGGCCGCCGCCAATGACCTGGTCGCCCAGGTCCGCCGGGAAGCCCGAGGAGACGACGGCGTCAAGCGCACGCTGACCGGCACTGGTGAGGTGGGCACCAACGACGGCCGGACGGTCCAGGTGATGATCCAGTTCGCCGACTTCCTGGCGGGCACCGCCCGTCCGGCTTCGTACGTCACGACGACGGTGGTGGACGTGCGCCGCGCGCGTCCGGTGCTGTTGACCCAGGTCATCCAGAACCCGGCGGACGGCCTACGGTTCCTGGGCACCGAGGTCACCAAGGCGGCGAAGAAGAAGGGCGAGCCCGTGGAGTCGAAGGGACTCGCGCCCCGTGTCGCCAACTATGCGAACTGGCAGTCCTCGCCCGCCGGACTGACCTTCTACTTCCCCGAGTACCAGCTGGGCGGAGCGGGAATCCGCGCCTACACGGTTCCGTGGTCCCGGGCCCGGCTGGTGCTCTCGGCGTACGGGGAGAAGCTCCTGACCTGACGCCGACCGCTGTGGTGCCACAGGCGGTGCCCGCACCACGGGGAAAGCGCGAATCTCGGCGTGCGGAGCGACTGGGTCGTGTCGATGGGGCCGCCCTCGGGGCGAGCGCCTGGTCGTACCGGGTCCCGTCCGTCACCATGCTGCGACGGGACCTGCTCCCACCCCCAACTCCACTTCGCGCTACTTCAGGGCGGTCCGCGCTAGGCGCACGTAGCGCGAACCAGCCCGAAGTAACGCGAAGTGGGTTGGCGGCTGTCAGCCGAGACCCGTTGGACTAGGAGGCGGGCGTGATGACCAGCACGAGGTCGCCGCCCTCCACCTGCTGCACCGGCCCGATCGCCAGCCGCTGCACGGTTCCGGCGACCGGGGCGGTGATCGCGGCCTCCATCTTCATCGCCTCGATCGTCGCCACGGTGGCGCCCGCCTCGATCTGGTCGCCCTCCGCCACCGCCGGCGTCACCACACCGGCGAACGGAGCCGCCACATGTCCGGGCCGGCTGGGGTCCGCCCGCTCAGCCGCCTTGACGTCGACCTTGATCGAGGTGTCGCGCACCCGGATCGGCCGCAGCTGGCCGTTGATGGTGCACATCACCGTCCGCATGCCGCGTTCGTCGGGCGGGCTGATCGCCGACAGGCCGAGGATCAGGCTCACTCCCTTGCCGATCCGGGCGACGTGTTCCTCCCCCGGCTGCAGGCCGTAGAGGAAGTCCAGGGTGTCCAGCCGGCCCACGTTGCCGTAGGTCTCCCGGTTGGCCAGGAACTCCTCGGTCGGTCCGGGGAACAGCAGCCGGTTCAGCGCGGCCTGGCGCACCGGTCCCGACTGGTCGAGATCGGCGGAGTCCGGTTCCGACAGCTCCTCGTCGTGGAGCTTGACCGTTCGGCCCTGCAGCGCCCGCGTACGGAATGGCTCCGGCCAGCCGCCGGGCGGGTCCCCCAGCTCGCCGCTCAGGAAGCCGATCACCGAGTCGGGGATGTCGTAGTTCTGCGGGTTGCTTGCGAACTCGTCCGGGTCGGCCCCCACCGCCACCAGGTGCAACGCCAGGTCGCCGACCACCTTGGACGAGGGCGTGACCTTGGTCGGCCGGCCGAGGATCCGGCTGGACGCGGCGTACATCGCCTCGATCTGCTCGAACTTCTCGCCCAGGCCCAGCGCGATCGCCTGCTGCCGCAGGTTGGACAGCTGCCCGCCGGGGATCTCGTGGTCGTAGACCCGGCCGGTGGGCGCCGGCAGGCCCGACTCGAACGGCGCGTACACCTTGCGCACCGCCTCCCAGTACGGCTCCAGGTCCATCACCGCGCGCAGGTCCAGGTTGGTCGCCCGCTCGGTGTTCTCCAGCGCCGCGACCAGCGCCGACGCCGGGACCTGGGAGGTGGTGCCGGCCATCGGCGCCGAGGCCACGTCGACCGCGTCCACCCCGGCCTCCACGGCGGCCAGCAGGGTGGCCAGCTGCCCACCGGCGGTGTCGTGGGTGTGCAGGTGGACCGGCAGGTCGAAGTTCTCCCGCAGCGCGCCGACCAGCCGCCGGGCCGCGTACGGCCGGAGCAGCCCGGCCATGTCCTTGATGGCCAGGATGTGCGCGCCGGCGGAGACCATGCTCTCGGCCAGCTTCAGGTAGTAGTCGAGGGTGTAGAGGTCCTCCTTGGGGGAGGTGAGGTCACCGGTGTAGCAGAGGGCGACCTCGGCGATCGTCGACCCGGTCTCCCGCACGGCTTCGATCGCCGGCCGCATCTGCTCCACGTCGTTGAGCGCGTCGAAGATGCGGAAGATGTCGATGCCCACCTCGGCCGCCTCGGCCACGAACGAGGTGGTGACCTTCGTCGGGTACGGCGTGTAGCCGACGGTGTTACGCCCGCGCAGCAGCATCTGCAGGCACAGGCCCGGCATGTTGTAACGCAGCGCGGCCAGCCGCTCCCACGGGTCCTCGGCGATGAACCGCAGGGCCACGTCGTACGTCGCGCCGCCCCAGCACTCCACGCTCAGCAGCTCGGAGGTCATCCGGCCCACGTACGGGGCGATCCGCAGCAGGTCCTTGGTCCGGACGCGGGTCGCGAGCAGCGACTGGTGGGCATCGCGGAAGGTGGTGTCGGTGACCTCGACGTTGGTCCGCGACCGCAGGTCGGCGGCGAAACCCTCCGGGCCCACCTCCAGCAGCCGCTGCCGCGACCCGTGCGGCGACGGCACGCGCAGGTCCACGCCGGCCGGCCGCTTCACCCCGGGGTCGAGCCGGGTCGGCGCCTCGCCGTGCGGCCGGTTGACCGTGACCTCGGCCAGCCAGCGCAGCAGCTTGGTGCCGCGGTCGGCCGGCGCGTGGGTGGTCAGCAGCTCGGGCCGCTGCTCGATGAACGCCGTGGACAGGTCACCGGCCAGGAAGTCCGGGTCCTCCAGCACGGCCTGCAGGAACGGGATGTTGGTGCTCACGCCGCGGATCCGGAACTCGGCCAGGGACCGTTTGGCCCGGGCCACCGCCGCCTCGAAGGTGCGGCCGCGGCAGGTGAGCTTGACCAGCATCGAGTCGAAGTGGGCGCTGATCTCCGCGCCGACGTCCGCCGTGCCGCCGTCCAGCCGCACGCCGGCGCCGCCCGCCGACCGGTACGCGGTGATGGTGCCGGTGTCCGGGCGGAACCCGTTGGTCGGGTCCTCGGTGGTGATCCGGCACTGCAGGGCGGCGCCGTTGATCCGCAGCATGTCCTGGGAGAGGCGCAGGTCGTCGAGGCTCTCGCCGGCGGCGATCCGCATCTGGGCCTGGACCAGGTCGACGTCGGTGATCTCCTCGGTCACGGTGTGCTCGACCTGGATCCGTGGGTTCATCTCGATGAACACGTGCTGGCCGGCCCGCGGCCCCTCGGTCTCGACCAGGAACTCCACGGTGCCGGCGCAGGAGTAGTCGATCGACTCGGCGAACCGGACCGCGTCCGCACACAGGGCGGCCCGCAGCTCCTCGGAGATGTGCGGCGCCGGGGCGATCTCGATCACCTTCTGGTGCCGCCGCTGGATCGAGCAGTCCCGCTCGAACAGGTGCAGGGTGGTCCCCTGCGTGTCGGCCAGGATCTGTACCTCGATGTGCCGGGGTCGCCCGACGGCCTGCTCGATGAACACCGTCGGGTCGCCGAAGGCGCCCTCGGCCTCGCGCATCGCCGCCGCCAGGGCCTCCCGCAGCACCGCGGGCTCGTTGACCCGGCGCATGCCGCGGCCGCCGCCGCCGGCCACCGCCTTGACGAAGACCGGGAAGCCGATCTCCTCCGCTCCGGCGACCAGCGCGTCGAGGTCGGCCGACGGCGGGGTGGACCGCAGCACCGGGATGCCGGCCGCCCGGGCGGCCGCCAGCGCCCGTACCTTGTTGCCGGCCAGCTCCAGCACCTCGGCCGGCGGACCGATGAAGGTGATGCCCGCCTGGGCGCAGGCCCGGGCCAGGTCCGGGTTCTCGCTGAGGAAGCCGTAGCCGGGGTAGATCGCGTCGGCGCCCGACTGCCGCGCCGCGCGGATGATCTCGTCGATGTCCAGGTAGGCCCGGACCGGGTGCCCGCGTTCCCCGATCTCGTACGCCTCGTCGGCCTTGATCCGGTGCACCGCGTTGCGGTCCTCGTAGGGGTAGACCGCCACGGTGGCCGCACCCAGCTCGTACGCGGCGCGGAAGGCCCGGACCGCGATCTCTCCTCGGTTGGCCACCAGCACCTTGGCGAACATGCCGAAAATCTAGCGGCTGATTGTTACTCCCCGTTACGACCGGACAGCCGCGGGCAACCGCTCGCCGTCATGCGGACGCCAGCGTGAACCGCACGGTGACCTGGCCGGTGACGGTCTGCAGTGCCGGTTCGAAGGAGAACGAGGAGTCGGCGGCCATCGCCTCCATCGCCATGTACCTTCCGCGCGGGCCCGGCATCCCGCCCATCCCGCCTTCCAGGTCCGACACCTCGACCAGCTCCGAGACCGTGGCTCCGAACGCGGTGGCGTAGTCCTCGGCCCGACGGCGCGCCTCGGCGATCGCGGCCAGTCGCACCTCGCGGTACATCGGGTTGTCGGGCCTCAGCGACCACCACGGCCCGTCGACCTGGCTGGCCGGCAGCGCCGACAGGCCGAGGATCAGCTCCGACAGGACCTCGAAGTCCGCGACCACCAGCGAGGTGGTGAAGGTCCCGGTGTAGCCGGTGATCTTGGTCGGGTTCCTCTGGTTGAACCTCGGCGAGACATGCAGACCCGACGTGCTGGTTCGCTCCAGTGCGGCCGCGAACCGCTCGAGGAGGGCCGCGATCTCCTGCGACCCGCTGGCCAGCTGCGTCCGGGCCGCCTCGGCCGTGTCACCGGAGGCGTGCAGGGTGCAGGACAGGCCGGCGAGATCCGGCGGCCCCTCCAGCTGGGCCTCACCGCGTACGGTCACGATCGGTGCGGTCATGACCGCACTCTAGGGCGCTGGCGGGACAGCCGGTGGTGGCACTCGACGGGGCACCCGCCCGGAACGATCCGGCCGGGCGCACCCGGACGGATCGTTCGGGCTTTGTTGCCGGGAGTTACCTCTGGTCAGTTGACCAGCGCGAACCCGCCGGCCCAGCTGGTCTTGCCACTCGCCGCCAGGGTGAGCTGCAGGAAGCCGAGGGCCTCGAGCTCGTGGGCCCGGTTGAGGCCACCGGCGTCGACGGCGGCCAGGCCACCGGCCGTGACGGCGTCGGCCAGCGTGGTCTTGGCCTCGGCGTCGTCGCCGGCGATCAGGACGGTGGTCGGGTGACCGCCCACCGACTTGCTGCCCAGGGTGGCGGCGAAGGTGGTGTTGAACGCCTTGAGCACCCGCGAGGAGGGCAGCTTCGCCGCCAGCTCGGCCGCCGCCGAGCTGCCCGCCGGGACGGTCAGTGAGTCGAAGGTCTCGAAGTTGAGCGGGTTGGTGATGTCGACCACGACCTTTCCGGTCAGCTGCTCGCCGTACGCCGCGACTATGGCGTCCAGGGCCGGGTAGGGCACGGCCAGGATCACAAGATCGCCGACCACCGTCCCCTCACCCTGGTCAGCGGTGGTGATCTGCTCGACGGTCGCGCCGCCCTCGGTGAGGATGCCGGCGATGGCAGTGCCCATGTTGCCGTCGCCGAAGATGGTGGCCTTGGTCATGTGAAGTCTCCTAGTTGAAGGAAGGATAGTTGTATTTACAAGTAAACTCTATCAGGGGTTACTTGTAGATGCAACTATTGCGCTAGACTGGAGGCCATGACCGAGCCCCGCTGGCTGACCGCCGACGAACGAGCCGCCTGGCTCCGCTTCGTCGCCGTGCTCCAGCTGCTGCCGGCCGCACTGGACACACAGCTGAACCGCGACGAGCAGCTCACCCACTTCGAGTACTTCTGCCTGGCCATGCTGTCCGAGGCCCCCGAGCGCACGCTGCGAATGACCGCGCTGGCCACTCGGACCAACGCCACCCTCCCCCGGCTCTCCCGGGTCATCGCCGGTCTGGAGAGCGCGGGACTCGTCGAGCGGGTTCCCTGCCCGGGCGACCGCCGGGCGACCAACGCGGTGCTGACCGACGCCGGCTGGGCCAAGATCGTCCAGGCCGCGCCCGGACACGTCGCCGCGGTCCGCGAGCTGGTGATCGACGCACTGACCCCGGCTCAGCTGGCCCAGCTCGGCCGGCTGTCGGAGCGCCTGCTGACCCGGTTGGACCCGGACGGGAGGATCCGCGGCAGCCTCGCCTAGGACCAGCCGGCTACCCCTCCAGGTCCGGCGCGAACTGGGCCAGCGAGGTCTGCCTCGCCTCGGCAACGGTCTCCCCGTCGACCCCAGCCTGTTCCAGCACCACGACCCAGGCCTCGACCGATGCGGCCGAGAACGCCTGTCCTTCGCGGCTGTTGGCCGCCGCGGTCGGGTTGTCGCTCTGCCGACCCTCCAGATGCAGACCCAGCCCCAGGAGCGCACCGTCCCAGCCCGGACCGACATACAGCGCCCCCGCGACCCCGCCGGCCAGGGCCTTGGGCACCGTGTGCTCCAGCGTCAGCACCGTCTCCGGCCCGTCCTCGATCAGCCGGACCTCGACCACGCTGCTCGCGTCGCCGAAGGTGACGCACAGCAGGCTCGGCGGCTCGCACGCCAGGATCTCGCCGCCCGCGTTGCCCTCCAGCTGGAAGCTGCCACCGACCCGCAGGTCCCCGCTGATCGGCAACAGCCAGCGCCGGATCCGATCCGGGTCGGTCAGGGCGTTCCACACGTCGGCCGCGGCGGCCGGGTAGCGCCGATCCATCTGTACCCGGACGAGCTCCTCGTCCGCGGTCACCTCCCGGCGGATGGCCCCGATCTGTCGGCCGATGTCGATCACGGAGTCGGTCATGGTTTCTCCTCGTCGTTGGGTTGGCGCCGCCGCTCCCGGCGACCGCGGGCGAGCTCGGTGCCCAGCGCATCGAGCCGTTGGCTCCAGAACCGGCGGAACGGCTCCAGCCAGCTGTCGACCTCGCGCAGCGACTCGGCCTCCAGGGCGTAGAGCCGCCGCGTTCCGGCCTGGCGTACGCGGGCGAAGCCGCCTTCCCGCAGCACCCGGAGGTGCTGTGAAACCGCGGGCTGGCTGATCCCGAACTCGGCCGAGATCACGCTCACCACCTCACCGGCAGCGTGCTCCCCCTCGACCAGCAGCTCCAGGATCCGCCGCCGGACCGGGTCGCCCAACATGTCCAGCGCGTGCACACCGACGAGTTTATCGACTCACACTTATATAAGTCAAGACTGATGGCGAGCCGCCCGGACCGCTGCGCGCTTGGCGACGTAGCGGCGCATCTTGACCGCCTTGCCGCAGTCGTCCATCGTGCACCAGCGCCGGCTGCCGTTCTTCGACTGGTCCAGGTAGATCCAGGGGCATGCCGGGCAGCGCTTGACCCGGTTCAGCGGCCCTGAGGTCAGCAGATCCCAGGCCGCATAGGCCAGCGGGCGGGCGAGCGCGTCCAGGGTGTCGAGGTCCCAGGTGGGGTGCCCGTGGTCATCGCGGCGGTCCAGCCGGGCCGACGCCACCGCCTCGCCGGTCGCCCGCCGGAGGACGACCCAGCCCGGCTCCGGGATGTCGGTCTGATCAGCGATCGCCCCGAAGACGTCCTCGACCGCCCGCCGCAACCGGTGCAGCCGACGCAGCTCGGTCGTCGCCCGGTCCGGTGCCTGTTCGGCGTAGCGGGTCAGCCCGGCGCGCTGCCGGCCGTCCACCAGCCCGGCCCGCTCGGCCCAGGCCAGCACGGTGGCAGGGTGCTGCAGATGGTCGAACTCGGTCGGCAGACCCGGCGCGTCCACGGTGTTCGCCAGGTCCAGTGCGGGGTTGCCGCCGACGATCAGCAGCGGCCGGTGTTCGACCGGAGATGTTTCCATCAAATGCCAGTTTACCGGACTTGACCAGTCATCCGGCACTTGGCATAGCGTTACCCCCATGAACCCTTTGACCGGTAACAGATCCGCACCGGTGACCGCCCTGGTCTGCATCGCTCAGTTCGTCCTGGTGCTGGATGTCACGATCGTCACCACCGCCCTGCCCGTCCTGGGCCGCGAGCTCGGCCTGGCGGCCGACGACCTGCAGTTGGTCGTGACGGCGTACGTGCTGGCGTTCGGCGGGTTCCTGGTGGCCGGCGGTCGGGCCGCGGACCTGGTCGGGGCCCGCCGGGCCTTCGCGGTCGGGTTGGCCGGCTTCGCGGTGACCTCGCTGGCCTGCGGCCTGGCGCCGACCGGTTGGGTGCTGGTCGCCGCCCGGGTGCTGCAGGGACTGGCCGCCGCTCTGCTCACCCCGGCCGCGCTGGCCCTGCTCAACGCGGTCGCCGAACCGGGTGCCGCGCGGCGGCGGGCCGTCGGGATCTGGACCGCGGCCGCTGCCGGGGGCGGGGCGTCCGGCTGGGTGCTGGGCGGCCTGCTCACCGAGTACGCCGGCTGGCGGTGGGTGTTCCTGGTCAACGTGCCGGTCGGTGTCGTCGGGCTGGCGGCGGTCGCGTTCGTCCTGCCGCGGGTCGCGGCCGAGGCGGCACGGCGGCGCGACCTGCTCGGCGCCGTCGGACTCACCGCGGGGCTCAGCCTCGTCGTCTACGGACTCAGCGAGGCGACTGCCGCCGCCCCGAACCTCCTACTCGTGGCCGCGGTCCTGCTGGCCGGCGGGCTGCTCATCGGCGGCACCCTGGCGTACGAGCGTCGCGTGGCCGCGCCGCTGCTGCCTCCCGGCCTGCTACGGACTCCCCCCGTACGCGGCGCCAACCTGCTGGCTGCCGCCCTCACGGCCAGCACCAGCCCGGCGATGTTCCTGGCCGTGCTCTACGTGCAGGAGGTGCTGGCCCTCAGCCCGGGACGGGCGGCCTGGCTGTTCCCGGCGGTCAACCTCACCGTCATCGCGGGGTCGCTGGCCGGACCGACCCTGATCGGCCGGCTGGGTCCGCGCCGGGCCGCGATCGGTGGCCTGGTGCTGATCGCCGCCGGCAGCCTGCTGCTGACGCTGGTGCCGCCGAGCGGTCTGCCGGTGCTCCGGCTGATCGCGGCCTTCGGGTTGATGGGGCTCGGTCTCGGCGTTGCGTCGGTCGCCTCCACCGCGGTCGGCACTGCCGGCGTCGAGCCGGCGGACCGCGGCGTGGCGGGTGGCGTGCTGAACTCCGCCGCCCAGCTCGGTACGGCGCTGGGCCTGGCGATGCTGATACCGCTGGCCACGCGGGCCGGCGAGGGACCGGGCGGGGTGTACGGCGGGTTGTGGCTGGGCTGGGTCGGGGCGGCCGTCGTCGCGGTCCTGGGGATCGGCGCGGCTGTCCGGCTGCCGAGCCGCGTGCAGCCGGCCGCCGGTCCGACGACCGCGGCCCCGATGAGTTCTCCGGCGGCGCCGGGTCATAGGACGTAGACCCGACCGACGACCAGGAAGACGAGGGGACGCGTGACCAACGCCGGCGAACAGGTCCGGACCGACGAGGATGACGAGGTCAGCCGTCCCCACAGTCCCGGTCAGCGGCGGCGGTGGCTGGGCCTGGCCGTTCTCGCCTTGCCCACGATCCTGATCTCGGTGGACATGAGCGTGCTGTACCTGGCACTGCCCACCCTGAGCCGGGTCCTCGGCGCGGACCAGGTCGAGCAGCTCTGGATCACCGACATCTACGGCTTCCTGGTCGCGGGCCTGCTGATCACCATGGGTTCGCTGGGCGACCGGATCGGCCGGCGCCGCCTGCTGCTGTCCGGCGGCGGGCTGTTCGGGGTGGCGTCGCTGCTGGCCGCCTTCTCGGCCAGCCCGGAGATGCTGATCGCCGCCCGGGCGCTGATGGGCATCGCCGACGCCACCGTGGCCCCCTCGACCTGGCGCTGATCAGCAACATCTTCGACGACCCGACGCGCATTCGCCGTCGGCGTCTGGATGGCCTGCTTCATGGGCGGCAACGCCGTCGGGCCCATCATCGGCGGCCTGCTGCTGGCCGGCTCCTGGCGGGGATCGGTGTTCCTGCTCGCAGTGCCGGTGATGGTGATCCTGCTGGCCGCCGGCCCGCCGCTGCTGCCCGAGTACCGGCACCCGGAGAACACCCGGCTGGACGTGGGCAGCGTCGTGCTCTCGTTGCTGGCCATCCTGCCGTTCGTCTACGGGCTCAAGGAACTGGCCCGGGCCGGCGCGGCGCCGCGGCCGTTCGCCGCCATGGCCCTCGGGATCGTCGTTGCCGTGGTGTTCGTCCGGCGGCAGCAGACGACCGCCGGCGCGCTCATCGACCTGCAGCTGTTCCGCAGTACGCCGTTTCGCGTGACGCTGATCATGATGATCATCACGGCGATGCTGATGGGCGGCACCTTCTTGCTCGTCT
>DATHBQ010000357.1:0-18557 GCA_035296105.1 Propionibacteriaceae bacterium
GGGATCACGCTGCGCCTGGAGGGCGACAGCAACGACTACCTGGGCAAGGGCCTGTCCGGCGGCCGGCTGGTGGTGCGGCCACCGCGTACGGCCACGTTCGTCGCCGAGGACAACATCATCGCGGGCAACGTGATCGGCTACGGGGCCACCTCCGGCGAGATCTTCATCCGCGGCCAAGTGGGGGAGCGGTTCTGCGTCCGCAACTCCGGCGCCACCGCGGTGGTCGAGGGGCTCGGCGACCACGGGTGCGAGTACATGACCGGTGGGGTCGCGGTCGTCCTCGGCCCGACGGGCCGGAACGTGGCCGCCGGCATGTCCGGCGGGATCGGGTACTTCCTCGACCTCGACGTGGACCGGCTGAACACCGAGCTGGTGGACGCACTCGAGCCCTCGAAGGCAGACCTGGAGTTCCTCCGCGGCCTGGTGGTGCGGCACTACGAGGAGACCGAGTCGACGGTGGCCGAACGGCTGCTGGCCGACTGGGCCGCCACCGGTCCGCGCTTCACCAAGGTGCTGCCGCGGGACTACGCGCGGGTGCTCGCCGCCCGTGAGCAGGCCGAGTCCGACGGCCTCGACGAAGCCACGTTGACCGATCGCATGATGGAGGCAGCTCGTGGCTGAGCTCGTTGCGGTCGTCCGTCTCTCGGTCGGCTCCTCGCAACCATCAGCCCTCGCAGGCTCGGGCTCCCGCCAGATGCGCTCGTCGCGCTGCCTCGCCGAACCTCGACCTCGGGCATCCATCCGCCCCTCGCAGGCTCGGGGCTCCCGCCAGGACCATCCACGCCCGAGGCCGAGGTTCGGACGAGCCACCGCTCCTCTCCAGCTACAAGGACTGACTCATGGCTGATCCGAAAGGTTTCATGACCACGCCGCGGCGGGTCGCCGAGCGGCGGCCGGTGGCGGAGCGGGTCCGGGACTGGAAAGAGGTCTACCCCGGTACGCCGGGGCGAGCCGTGCTGCCGATCATCTCCGAGCAGGCGGGGCGCTGCATGGACTGCGGCATCCCGTTCTGCCACACCGGCTGTCCGCTGGGCAACCTGATTCCGGAGTGGAACGACCTGGTCTGGCGGCGCGACTGGGACGAGGCGCTGGAGCGGCTGCACGCCACCAACAACTTCCCGGAGTTCACCGGGCGGCTGTGCCCGGCGCCGTGCGAGACCGCCTGCGTGGTGGGGATCAACCGGGACCCGGTGACGATCAAGAACGTCGAGGTCGCGATCATCGACAAGGCGTGGGACGAGCGCCGGGTGTCGGCGCAGCCGCCGGAGTGGCACACCGGCAAGACGGTGGCCGTGGTCGGGTCCGGCCCGGCGGGGCTGGCGGCGGCGCAGCAGCTGACCCGGGCAGGGCACACCGTGGCGGTGTTCGAGCGGGCTGACCAGCCGGGCGGGTTGCTCCGGTACGGCATCCCCGAGTTCAAGATGGAGAAGGCGGTGCTGGACCGCCGGATCCGGCAGATGAAGGACGAGGGCACGAACTTCCGCTGCGGGGTCGAAGTGGGCGTGGACATCACCGGCGAGGAGCTCCGGGAGCGCTACGACGCCATCGTGCTGGCCACCGGCTCGACGATCGGTCGTGACCTGCCCGTGCCGGGTCGCGAGCTGGCCGGCATCCACCAGGCGATGGAGTACCTGCCGCAGTCGAACCGGGTCGCGCTCGGCGGCTTCGTGGAGAACCAGATCACGGCGGCCGGCAGGCACGTGGTGATCATCGGCGGTGGCGACACCGGTGCCGACTGCCTGGGTACGGCGATCCGGCAGGGCGCGGAGTCGGTCGTGCAGCTGGAGATCCTGCCCACGCCGCCGCAGGAGCGGCCGGGCAACCAGCCCTGGCCGACGTACCCGATGATCTACCGGGTCTCCTCGGCGCACGAGGAGGCCGGGGAGCGGGTGTACTCGGTCTCGACCTCGGAGTTCCGGGGCGACGAGAACGGCCGGGTGCGGGCGCTGGTCATGTCGGAGGTCAGGTTCGAGGCCGGGAAGCTGGTGGCCGTCGAGGGCACCGATCAGGAGATCCGGGCCGAGCTGGTGCTGCTGGCCATGGGCTTCACCGGGCCCGAGACCGACACCGTGGTGAGCCAGCTCGGCGTGTCGCTGGACGAGCGCCGCAACGTCGCCCGGGACAAGGACTACGCCACCGACGTGGACGGAGTCTTCGCCTGCGGCGACGCCGGTCGTGGGCAGTCGCTGATCGTCTGGGCGATCGCCGAGGGCCGGGCCTGCGCCGCCGGGGTGGACCAGTACCTGTCGGGGTCGACCAAGCTGCCGCGCCCGATCGCACCGACCACCCGGCAGATGATGGTCTGACCGCCGACCGGTCCGGGGCGATCGGGAACTGTCAGTGTCCGGTCGTTGGGTGAACGCATGTTCGAATCGGGGATCGACCTGGGTGGCGGGCTCGCCGCGCCCGCTCGCGGCTACCGCCTGAGGTAGCTCTCGGCCAGGGCGGCCGGGGCGCAGGCCAGCCAGGCGTCGACGACGAGATCGCGAAGCGTCTTCGGTTCCACCGCCTCCAGCTGCACCAGGAGTGCCGCGTACCCGTCGAAGTGGGTGATCGTGAACACTCCGGGCCGACCTTCGGCGAGGACGGCCTCCTTCTCGTGCAGGTCGGCCACCCGCACGGCCAGGATCGGGCCGGGCGGTGGCTCCTGGTCCCCGAAGCGCTTCAGGTCGGCCTTGCGGAACGGGCGCTCCCAGGCGAACGCCTTGCCGGTCACCTGCCAGGTCCGATCTCCGTAGCGCTCGCCGACCGTCACCTCCGGCAGTTCGGCGACCAGCTTCTCGACATCGACAGAGGTGGCCATGGCGCCACCGTAGTGGAGGTGGGTGGTCCACCGGCAAGGCCGCAGACTGGAGGGGTGCGACGTCTCACGATCGCTGTTGTGGCCCTGCTCGCCGCGTGCGCGGCGCCGAACCTGCCGGCCCCGGACCCGCCGGAGACGTTGCCGGCCGGCCAGGCGCAGCTCGACGCCGACCTGCGCGACGCGGCGTGGGCCAACGACGTCGACCGGGCGCGGCGGCTGATCGCAGCCGGCGCGGACGTCAACGCCAAGGACCAGACCGAGCAGAGTCCCTACCTGATCACGACCAGCGAGGGCTACCTGGAGCTGCTCGACCTCACCCTGAACGCCGGCGGGGATGTCGGTTCGCTCGACTCCTACCACGGCACCGGGCTGATCCGGGCGGCCGACCGGGGCCACGCGGCCGTCTGTGGCCGGCTGGTGCAGGCGGGGGTGAGCGTCGACCACGTCAACCGGCTGGGCTGGGCCGCGCTGCACGAGGCGATCATCCTTGGCGACGGGTCCGATCGCTATGTCGACACGGTGCGCGTCCTGGTGGCCGCGGACGCCGACCTGCGGCTGGTATCACAGCTCGACGGGACGAGCCCACTGGCCCACGCGGAGGAACGCGGGCACGACCGGATAGCCGAACTGCTACGGGCTGCGCTGGCCGACCGCACCACCGCCGCTGCGGCGGATCAGGCGCTGGTGACCGCGGCCGCGGACGGAAGTGCCGACCGCGTCGCCATCGCCCTGCGGGCCGGTGCCGATCCGGATGTCCTTGCCGACCGGCCCGCCGACGGGGCCGTCCGCCGGTTGCTCGACCACCTCGGCAGGTCCTAGGCCACAATGGCGCCGTGGCCCGCTACGCCGCCTTCCTGCGCGGGATCAATCTCGGCCCGACCAACAAGGTCAGCATGCCCCGGCTGCGGGAGCTGGCCGAGGGCCTCGGCTACACCGACGTCACCACCTACATCAACAGCGGCAACCTGATCCTGACTGCGACCGACCCGGCCGTCACGATCGAGCAGCGGCTCGCCAAGGCGATCACCGACGAGCTTGGTCTGAACGTCGACGTCGCCGTCCGTACGCCGGCCCGGCTGGCCACCATCGTGGCCGAGAACCCCTTTCCCGACGCCGACCCCACCTACGTCACGGTGGCCTTCCTGACCAAGGCGGCGCCCGCCGACGCCAGGCGCAGGGTGGCCGAGGTGGCGACCGAGAAGGAGCCGCACGTCTTCTCCGGCCAGGAGGTCTACGTGCACTACACCGACGGCCAGGCGCGGTCCAAGCTGGCGGCGAGGTTCCCCGACATCGTGGGGGTCAGCGCCACCGTCCGGAGCCTGCGCACGGTGACCAAGGTGCTCGAGCTGGCCCAGCGCAAGGAGTGACCGACATCGCCATCGACCTGGATCGCTGATACTGCGCCAGTAGGCAGCACCGTCAGGCGCGTCGCACACTGGGAGTGTCGGCCGGGGCGATTATCGTGGTTTCTCGGCTGACTTCCCCAGCGGCCGGACGGCCGTAGCAGCGTTGTAGTACCGAGGCTTGGAGGGTGTACGGGCATGCCGGGAAGTGCCGCTGCGGGGACCGATTCGTTCGTCCATCTGCATGTGCACTCCGAGTACTCGATGCTCGACGGAGCGGCGCGGGTCAAGGACCTCTTCGACGGATGTGCCGAGATGGGCATGCCCGCGGTCGCGGTCACCGACCATGGCAACACGTTCGGGGCGTACGAGTTCTACAAGGCCTCCAAGGCCAGCGGCGTGAAGCCGATCATCGGCATCGAGGCGTACGTCACCCCGAAGACGCACCGGAGCGAGCGGAAGCGGGTCCGCTGGGGTGACGGCGGCGGCGACGACGTCTCCGGTGGCGGCGCCTTCACCCACATGACGATGTGGGCGGAGAACACGCCCGGCATGCACAACCTTTTCCGGTTGAGCTCGCTGGCCTCACTGGAGGGCTACTTCTACAAGCCCCGGATGGACCGGGAGCTGCTCAACACCTACGCCAAGGGCCTGATCGCGACCACCGGCTGTCCGTCCGGGGAGGTCCAGACCTACCTGCGCCTGGGCAGGTACGACGAGGCGATCGCCAGTGCGGCCGAGTTCCGCGACATCTTCGGCGTGGGCAACTACTACGTCGAGCTGATGGACCACGGGCTGACCATCGAGAACCGGGTCCGCGAGGACCTGCTCAAGATCGCCCGGGACCTCCGGCTCCCCCTGGTCGCCACCAACGACCTGCACTACGCGGCGCAGTCCGACGCCCCGGCGCACGAGGTGCTGCTCTGCGTCCAGTCCGGCTCGACCATGGCCGATGCCGGCCGCTTCAAGTTCGACGGTGACGGCTACTACCTCAAGTCGCCGGCCGAGATGCGGGCCCTGTTCGCCGACCTGCCGGAGGCCTGCGACAACACCCTGGCCATCGCCGAGCGGTGCGAGGTGGCCTTCAGCGAGGGCAACGGCACCTACATGCCGCGCTACCCCTGCCCGCCGGGGGAGACCGAGGAGTCCTGGTTCGTCAAGGAGGTCGAGCGCGGCCTGCAGGAGCGCTACCCGGGCGGGGTGCCGGACGAGGCCCGGCGGCGGGCGGCGTTCGAGACCGAGGTCATCCTGCCCAAGGGCTTCGCCGGTTACTTCCTGGTCGTCGCGGACTTCATCAACTGGGCCAAGCGGCAGGGCATCCGGGTCGGCCCGGGACGCGGATCCGGCGCGGGGTCGATCGCCGCTTACGCGATGCGGATCACCGACCTCGACCCGCTCCAGCACGGGCTGCTGTTCGAGCGGTTCCTGAACCCCGAGCGGGTGTCGATGCCGGACTTCGACATCGACTTCGACGAGCGCCGGCGGGGTGAGGTGATCCGCTACGTGACCGAGCGGTACGGCGACGACCGGGTCAGCCAGATCGTCACCTACGGCACGATCAAGGCCAAGCAGGCGGTCAAGGACGCCTCGCGGGTGCTCGGCTACCCCTTCGGCATGGGGGAGAAGCTGACCAAGGCCATGCCCGCCCCGGTGATGGGCAAGGACGTGCCGCTGGCCAAGATCTTCGACCCCGAGGACAAGCGGTACGGCGAGGGCGGCGAGTTCCGGGCGCTGTACGAGTCCGACCCGGACGTCAAGACCGTGGTGGACACCGCCCTGGGCCTGGAGGGTCTGAAGCGGCAGTGGGGGGTGCACGCCGCCGGCGTGATCATGTCCTCCGAGCCGCTGATCGACATCATCCCGATCATGCGCCGGGAGCAGGACGGCGCGATCATCACCCAGTTCGACTACCC
The DNA here is from genome assembly GCA_035296105.1 of Propionibacteriaceae bacterium. Classification (GTDB taxonomy): domain Bacteria; phylum Actinomycetota; class Actinomycetes; order Propionibacteriales; family Propionibacteriaceae; genus Microlunatus. Next base: position 6,060 of record DATHBQ010000357.1, read on the forward strand.
GACGTGCGAGTCGCTCGGCCTGATCAAGATGGACTTCCTCGGGCTGCGCAACCTCACCGTGCTCGACGACGCGCTGGAGAACCTGCGGCGCAACCGCGGCATCGACCTGGTGCTGGAGGACCTGGGGCTGGAGGACGAGGCGACGTACGCGCTGCTCGGGCGGGGCGACACCTTGGGCGTCTTCCAGCTCGACGGCGGGCCGATGCGCTCGCTGCTGCGGAGCATGCGGCCGGACAGCTTCGCCGACATCTCTGCGGTGCTGGCGCTCTACCGTCCGGGTCCGATGGGCGCGGACTCGCACAACAAGTACGCCCGGCGCAAGACCGGCCGGGAACCGGTCACCTCGATCCATCCTGAGCTGGCCGAACCGCTGGCCGACATCCTGGACGAGACCTACGGCCTGATCGTCTACCAGGAGCAGGTGCTGCAGATCGCGCAGCGGGTGGCGGGGTACTCCCTCGGCAAGGCCGACCTGCTCCGCAAGGCCATGGGCAAGAAGAAGAAGGAGGTGCTGGACGCCGAGTTCGTCCCCTTCTCCGAAGGGATGGCGGGCAACGGCTACTCCACCGCGGCGATCACCGCGCTGTGGGACATCCTGGTCCCGTTCTCCGACTACGCCTTCAACCGGGCGCACACCGCCTCCTACGGGCTGGTGTCGTACTGGACCGCGTACCTCAAGGCCAACCACCCAGCCGAGTTCATGGCCGCGCTGCTCACCTCGGTGGCCGACGACAAGGACAAGATCGCCATCTACCTCGGCGAGTGCCGCCGGATGGGCATCCAGGTGCTGCCGCCGGACGTGAACGAGTCGGCAGCCAACTTCACCGCGGTCGGTACCGACATCCGGTTCGGCCTGACGGCGGTCCGCAACGTCGGCCACAACGTGGTGGACGGAATCGTGGCGGCCCGCGAGCAGCATGGCAAGGCCGTCAACTTCCACGGCTTCCTGGACACCGTGCCGCTGGTGGTCTGCAACAAGCGGGTGATCGAGTCATTGATCAAGGCGGGCGCGTTCGACTCCATGGGCCACACCCGCCGGGGACTGATGAGCGTCTACGACACCGCCATCGACGGCGTGCTGGACCTCAAGCGCAACGAGGCCAACGGCCAGGACGACCTGTTCGGCGACCTGCCCGACGCCGACCCGGTGCTGACCGGCTCGGTCCCGGACCTGCCCGACTGGGACAAGCGGACCAAGCTGGCCTTCGAGCGGGAGATGCTCGGGCTCTACGTCAGCGACCACCCGCTGCAGGGGCTGGAGCACCTGCTGGCCGCCGAGCGGGACATCGGCATCGGCGAGCTGATCACCGAGGACGGGCCCCGGGACGGCATGGTCACCATCGCCGGGATGATCACCAGCGTCACCCGCAAGACCACCAAGCGCGGCGACATCTGGGCGGTACTCACCGTCGAGGACCTGGAGGCCTCGATCGAGGTGCTGCTGTTCCCCAAGGCCTATGACCAGGTCGCGACGGTGCTGGCCACCGACACCGTGGTCAAGGTCAAGGGCCGGGTCAAGGTCGACGACGAGACCGTGTCGCTGAACGCCTCTGAGCTCACGCTGCCCGACCTCACGGAGGGACCGAGCGGCCCGGTGGTGATCTCGCTGCCGGCCGTCCGCTGCACGCCGGCGGTGCTGGACCAGCTGCGCGAAGTGCTCGGTGCGCATCCCGGGATGACCGAGGTCCAGGTCCGGCTGCTCAAGCCGCAGGGCACGCTGGTCGCCCGACTGCCCCGTCACCGGGTCACCCCGTCCCAGCCGCTGATGGCCGACCTGAAGGCGCTGCTCGGCCCGTCCTGCCTCGCTCCGTGATCCCCGTCCGGGTCGCCGCCTTCCTGGCGCTGGGTCTCGGCCTCGGCGCGCTGGCCGGGGTCGTGTGGTGGGCGGTGGTCGACCTGCCGGCCTACGTCGTCAACGACGACGGCGGCGCGGGGATCACCGAGCGCGGGCTGAGCGAGTTCGTGGCGGGGGACGCCTGGTTCTGTGCGATCGGACTGTTCGTCGGCGTCGGCCTCGGGATGATCGGCTGGCGGCAGTTCGCCGGACTCGGCTGGCCCCTGGTGCTGCTCGTCGCCGCCGTGGCGACCGCTGCCGCGCTGGTCTGCTGGCTGGTCGGCCACCAGCTGGGCCCAACCGACTTCGTGCCCCGGCTAGCCGCGGCGCGACCCGGTGAAGAGGTGCCGATCGAGCTGACCCTGCGCGCCCGGGCCTCGCTGCTGACCTGGCCGTTCTTCGCCGTCATCCCGGTGCTGCTCGGCTCGTCGCTCGGCCCGGACGACGAGGAGCCGAAGCCGCTGTTCAAGCGGCGGGAGCGTTCGGAAGCCGCGGTCCGCGAGTCAGAGAACGGCTAGGTCAGCCCCGGTCAGCCGGATCAGGTCGGCCGGCGCCAGCTCGACCTGCAGGCCGCGCTTGCCGGCCGAGACGAAGATCGTCGGGAACTGCTCGGCGGAGGCGTCGACGAAGGTGCGCAGCCGGGTCTTTTGGCCGAGCGGTGAGATGCCGCCGACCACGTAGCCGGTGGCCCGGGCGGCCGCCGCCGGGTCGGCCAGCGCCGCCCGTTTGACCCCGGCCGCGGCGGCGAGGAACTTGAGGTCCAGCTGCCGGGCCACCGGGACCACCGCGACGACCAGCTCGCCGCCGGCGTCGGCGACCAGCGTCTTGAAGATCCGGTCGGGGTCCACGCCCAGCGCGGCGGCCGCTTCCTCGCCGAAGTGGCTGTTCTGCGGGTCGTGGGCGTACGGGTTCAGGGTGTACGCCACCCCGGCGCGGTCCAGCGCAACCGTCGCCGGCGTCCCGCCGGCCGACTTGCGGGCCACTCAGGTCACCAGCCGCAGTCCGGCGGTCACCGCGATGGCCACCACGAACACCACGAGCAGACCCCGTTTCAGCAGCAGCGCGACCACTCCCGCGGCCACGCCGGCCAGGGTGCGCCAGTCGACCGCGTAGCGGCCGCCGCCGTCGAACAGCTCGACGGCCACCAGGGCGGACAGCATGGCGATGGGCAGGAACCCGGCCACCCGCTGCACCGTCGGGTGGTTGAGCACCGACTCCGGCAGCGACACCCCGGCGAGCTTGAGCAGGTAGCTGCCCACCGCCGCGACCACCACGGCCACCCAGAGGGCCGTCACGTCCTCGCCTTCCCCTCCGGCTTCAGTCCGGCGACCAGGGCGACCGCGGCGGCCGCCAGCACCGGCACCCCGGTCGGGGCGACCGGGACGAGGACCAGGGCCAGGGCCGCACCGGCCAGCGCGACCACCTGGCTGGACCGCCGGCGGAGCGATGGCCAGAGCAGGGCCAGGAAGACGGCCGGCGCCGCGGCGTCCAGACCGAAGGCGGCTGGGTCGATGGCCCTGCCCAGGACCGCCCCGGCCAGGCTGCCCAGCTGCCAGCAGACGAACAGGATCGCCCCAGTGACCCAGAACGCGTAGCGCTGGGCGGACCGGGTCGGCTGGCCGACGGCCATCGCCGTGGTCTCGTCGATCACGAAGTGGGCCGTCAGGAGCCGGCGCGGGCCGCGCGGGTTCAGGACCTGTGACATCGGCACGCCGTAGAAGGCGTTGCGGACGCCGAGCAGCAGCGCGGCCGCCACGCCGGAGAACGGGTTGCCGCCGGCCGCGATGACGCCGGCGAAGGCGAACTGGGATGCGCCGGTGAACATCACCAGGCTGAGCACCATGGCCTGGGTCACACTCAACCCCGAGCCGACGGCCACCGCCCCGTACGCCGTCGCGAACGCTCCGGCGTACAGGCCGATCCCGGCCGCCGCCCGGGCGATCGGGCGGCGCTCCACCTCGTCCTGGTCCTCCCCCTTGCTCGTGGTCACCGCAAGGCTCCGACCAGGGCCACCAGCAGCGGCGCGACGAGCAGCGCGGGCAGCAGGTTGACCACCGGCACCGGCTTGATCGCCAGCAGCCGCAGCGCCACGCCGAGCAGCAGCAGCCCACCACAGGCGGTCACCGCGTCCACGTGGGCGGCGGGCAGGAAGTCGCCGATCAGGAGTCCGACCAAGGTGAGGGTGCCCTGGATCGCTGCGACGGCGACCGCCGCGGCCATCACCCCGACGCCCAGGGAGGCGGCGAACGCGATGCTGGCGAACCCGTCCAGGGCCGCCTTCAGCAGCAGTTGGTCCGCTCCCAACCCCAAGCCATCGGAAAGGGCGCCGAGGATGGTCAGCGGACCGACGCAGAAGACCAGAGAGGCGGTGACGAAGCCCTCGATGAACCGCCGTCGGGCCACGTGGTCGTCGGCGCCGGCGTCCCGCGTCCGGCTGAGCCGGCGGCGCAGCCAGTCGCCGAGCCGGTCCAGCCGGGACTCGATGTCGACCAGCGACCCGGCGATGCCGCCGAGCAGCAGCGAGCCAAGCACGATCAGGACCGGAGCGGCGGAACCGACCTCGGCCGCCAGCGCGTCGGACGTGACCGCCGCGGCCGACAACCCGCCGATCAGCAAGGTGACCAGGCCGAGTGCGTCCGTCACCGTCTCCCGGGTGCGTACCGGCAGCCGGTGCCCCAGCAGCAGACCCAGTCCGGCGCCCACGACCACGGTGCCGACGTTGACCGCCGTTCCGAACCCGAGAAACACCGGGGCGACGATAGCGCAGTCTCCTAGACTCGGGCCGTGCTTCGAGTGATCGACCTCCGCGGCCGAGCGGCGCGCGGCGAGCGGCTGGACTACGGGTCCGTGGTGCCCCGGGCCGCGTTCGACGTCGCCGCCGCGACCGAGGCCGTCCGCCCGATCTGCGCGGCGGTGGCCGAGCGCGGGGCGGACGCCCTGGCCGAGTACTCGCAGCGCTTCGACGGGGTGGTGCCCCCCGAGTTCCGGGTACCGGCGGAGCAGCTGCGGGCCGCGGCCGATCGGCTCGACCCGACTCTGCGGTCCGCCTTCGAGACCGCAATCACCCGCCGCCGGCTGGTCAGTGAGGCCGAGCGAGGGGAGGTGGCCACCGACGTCCTCGTCGCCCCGGGAGCGCAGGTCACCCAGCGGATGGTGCCGGTCCGCCGGGTCGGCCTCTACGTGCCGGGCGGGCTCGCGCCGCTTGCCTCCAGCGTGATCATGAACGTCGTGCCGGCCCAGGTCGCCGGCGTCACCTCGCTCGCCCTCGCCTCACCCCCGCAGCGCGACCACGACGGGTGGCCGCACCCGTCGATCCTGGCCCTGTGCCACCTGCTCGGCGTCGAGGAGGTGTACGCCGTGGGCGGCGCCCAGGCGATCGCCATGTTCGGCTACGGCGTACCCGAGCTGTGCGAGCCGGTCAATCTGGTCACCGGGCCCGGGAACATCTACGTGGTGGCGGCCAAGCGGCTGCTCAAGGGCCGGGTGAACATCGACTCCGAGGCGGGCCCCACCGAGATCGCCGTGCTGGCCGACGGCAGCGCCGAGCCGCTGCATGTGGCCGCCGACCTGGTCTCCCAGGCCGAGCACGACCCGCTGGCCGCGGCGGTGCTGGTCACCGACTCGGCGCCGCTGGCCGACCGGGTGCGGGCGGAGCTGGCCGAGCAGGTCCCGGCCGCCAAGCACGCCGAGCGGATCGGCACGGCCCTCGCCGGCGACCAGTCCGCCGTCGTGCTGGTCGACGACCTGGAGCAGGGCATCGCCGTGGTCGACGCCTACGCCGCCGAGCACCTGGAGATCCAGACCCGGGACGCCGAGCAGGTCGCCGCCCGGATCAGCAACGCCGGGGCGATCTTCGTCGGAGCCTGGTCACCGGTCTCGCTCGGGGACTACTGCGCCGGCAGCACCCACGTGCTGCCCACCGGCGGCTGCGCCTGCCACTCGTCCGGCCTCAACGTGAAGAGCTTCCTGAAGGCGGTGCACCAGATCCGCTACACCCGCGACGCGCTAGCCGAGGTCGCCCCGGCGGTCGAGGTGTTCGCCGACGCGGAGGACCTGCCGGCCCACGGCGCCGCGGTGACGCGGCGGTTCGCTCCGTGATACGGGCTGAGCCTGTCGAAGCCCTTGGACCGGCTCGGGGCACAGAGTTGCCCCTGCGCCCCGAGCTGGTGGGCCAGGTCCCGTACGGCGCTCCGCAGCTCGACGTGCCGGTGCAGCTGAACGTCAACGAGAACCCCTACCCGCCGCCCGAGGCGGTGGTGGCCGAGATCGCGGCCGCCGTGGCCGCGGCCGCCCGGTCGATGAACCGCTACCCGGAGCGCGACGCCCTCGCCCTGCGGTCCGACCTCGCCCGGTACCTCGGCCACGAGCTCAGCGCGGACCAGGTCTGGGCGGCCAACGGCAGCAACGAGGTGATGCTGCACGTACTGCAGGCCTTCGCCGGCCCGGGCCGGACGGTGCTCTCCTTCGCGCCGACGTACTCGATGTATCCCGAGTACGCCCGCGACACCCACAGCACCTGGCGGACCGCGCCGCGGCGGGACGACTTCACGCTCGATGTCGATGGGGTCGTGGCCACCGTCCGTGAGGTCCAGCCGGACGTGGTCCTCGTCGCCAGCCCGAACAACCCGACGGGGACCGCCGTCGGCCTGGACGTCCTGGCGGCGCTGGCCGGCACGGCACCGGGCGTGGTGGTCGTCGACGAGGCGTACTACGAGTTCGCCCGGGACGGCACGCCCAGCGCCCTCGAGCTGCTGCCCACCTTCCCCCGGCTGGCCGTCACCCGGACGATGTCCAAGGCGTTCGCCTTCGCCGGCGGCCGCCTCGGGTACCTGGCCGCCGCGCCCGAGTTCGTGGACGCCCTCCGCATCGTGCGGCTGCCCTACCACCTGTCCTCGGTCACCCAGGCCGTCGCCCGGGTCGCCCTGGCCCATGCCGACGTGATGCTGGCCGCGGTGGATCGGCTGCGCGCCGCCCGGGACGACCTGGCCGAGTGGCTGCTCGGCCTCGGGCTGGAGGTGGCGGAGTCCGACGCCAACTTCGTCCTGTTCGGCCGGTTCGCGGACCGGCACGGGGTGTGGCAGGCGCTGCTGGAACGCGGGGTGCTGATCCGCGAGGTCGGTCCGGACGGCTGGCTCCGGGTGTCCGCCGGGACGCCGGAGGAGATGACGGCGTTCAAGCAGGCGCTGGTCGAGGTGCTGGAGGAGAAGTCATGAGCAAGCGGACGGCCACCCTGGAGCGGGAGACCGCGGAGTCGAGTGTCCGGGTGAGCCTGGACCTGGACGGAACCGGGTCGGCGAAGATCTCGACCGGGGTCGGCTTCTACGACCACATGCTGACCGCGCTGGCCAAGCACTCCCTGTTCGACCTCGAGGTGGCGAGTACGGGCGACCTGCCGGTGGACGCGCATCACACCGTGGAGGACACCGCCATCGTGCTCGGTCAGGCCCTACGCACCGCGCTCGGCGACAAGTCGGGCATCCGGCGGTTCGGCGACGCGCTGGTCCCGCTCGACGAGGCCCTGGCCCAGGCCGTGGTCGACGTCTCCGGCCGCCCGTACTGCGTGCACCGTGGGGAGCCCGAGGGTCAGGCCTACGTGCGGATAGGTGAGGTTCCCTACACCGGCTCGCTCACCCGGCACGTGCTGGAGAGCCTGGCCCTGCACGCCCACCTCTGCCTGCACGTGACCGTTCTGGCCGGGCGGGACCCGCACCACATCGTCGAGTGCCAGTTCAAGGCCGTGGCCCGCGCGCTGAGGGACGCCGTGGCGCCCGACCCGCGGGTGAGCGGGGTACCGAGCACCAAGGGTGTGCTGTGACCCTCCCTCAGGTGGTGGTCCTCGACTACGGCTCCGGCAACCTCCGCTCGGCCGAGCGGGCGGTCGCGCGGGCCGGGGCGGACGTGACGGTGACCGCCGACCCGGACGCCGCACTGGCGGCCGACGGCCTGGTCGTACCCGGGGTGGGCGCGTTCGCAGCATGCATGACCGGCCTGCTGGCCGTCGGCGGCGACGAGGTGATCGCCAAGCGCCGGGTGGCCGGCCGGCCGACGCTGGCCATCTGTGTCGGGCACCAGGTGCTGTTCTCCGCCGGGATCGAGCACGGCGTACGCGCGGAGGGCTGCGCGGTGTGGCCCGGAGTGGTCGAGGAGCTCGATGCGGAGAGGCTGCCGCACATGGGCTGGAACACCGTCCAGGCGGGCGCCGGCAGCCGGCTGTTCGCCGGGATCGAGTCCGAGCGGTTCTACTTCGTGCACAGCTACGCCGTCCGCGACCTGGCCCCGGTCGGGGACCGCACCGTCACCTGGGCCGAGCACGGCGGTGACCGGTTCGTCGCGGCGGTGGAGGACGGGCCGCTGGCCTCGACCCAGTTCCACCCGGAGAAGTCCGGGGACGCCGGGGCTCGGCTGATCGCCAACTGGCTGGCGATGCTGGGCTAGCCGGCTCACAGCGACGGTAGGGTCGTCGGGTGCCGATCGCCGCAAGCCGATGGAGCGGGGGAGACGACCCCTCCAACCCCCCCCGAAAAGACGCGGGACGTCTCGTGCTGCTGCCGGCCGTCGACGTGGCCGGCGGCCAGGCGGTCCAGCTCGTCCAGGGTCGGGCCGGCTCCGAGCGCCGCTTCGGCGACCCCCGCGCAGCCGCCGAGCGCTGGCAGGCCGCCGGCGCGGAGTGGATCCACCTGGTCGACCTGGACGCCGCCTTCGGCCGCGGCGACAACGTCGAGATCCTCACCGAGGTGACCACCCACCTGCGGATCGACGTCGAGCTGTCCGGCGGCATCCGGGACGACACCTCGCTGGAGCGGGCGCTGGCCACCGGCTGCACCCGGGTCAACCTGGGAACCGCCGCCCTCGAGCAGCCGGAGTGGTGTGCGGAGGTGATCGGCTACTACGGCGAACGGATCGCGGTCAGCCTCGACGTACGGGGCAGCCGCCTGGCGGCCCGGGGCTGGACCCGGGAGGGCGGCGACCTGATGGAGACGCTGGACCGGCTGGACCGGGCGGGCTGTGCCCGGTTCGTGGTCACCGACGTCAACTCCGACGGCATGCTCTCCGGCCCGAACACCGACCTGCTGCGCCGGGTCTGCGCCGCCACCGACAAGCCGGTGGTGGCCAGCGGCGGGATCAGCACCCTGGCCGACGTGGTCGCCCTCGCCGAGATGGTTCCGCTCGGGGTGGAAGGTGCGATCATTGGCACCGCGCTGTACGTCGGGAACTTCACCCTCGAGGAGGCCCTGCGCGCGGCCGCAATCCCGACGACAGAGAGCACCGAGGCATGACCACGGCACCGGCCGACACCTTCCGCCGCACCGGGGAGGAGGCCCGGTTGCGCCCCGCCCCGGCACTGCCGGGGCGGCTGCGGGACCTGCTCGCCGGCAAGAAGGTGGTGATCACCGGCGTCACCGGGTTCATCGGCGAGCAGCTGCTGTGGAAGATTCTGACCGAGCTGCCCGAGACCCGTCCCGCGGTGCTGGTGCGGCGCAAGGGTTCGGCCAGTGCCCAGGAGCGGGTGGCCGGCCTGCTGCGCAAGCCGATCTTCGCCGATCCGGTCGCCGCCGCCGGTGGGATCCCCGCGCTGCTCGACGGGCGGATCGAGGTCATCGAAGGCGACCTGCCCAACGTGCCCGAGCTGCCGCCCGACCTGGACGTCCTGGTCCACTGCGCCGGCGATGTGTCCTTCGACCCGCCGATCGACCAGGCCTTCTCCACCAACGTGGTCGGCACCCAGGTGCTGCTGGAGCGGATGCTGGCGGCGGTCCGCGGCGAGGACGGGACGCCGACCAAGGTCCCGCACTACGTGCACATCTCCACCGCATACACCGCGGGCCGACGGCGCGGCGCCATCCCGGAGGCCCCGCACGAGCACTCTGCCGATCTGCACACCGAGACCGAGGCCGGCCTGCGGATGCGCGAGCAGGTCGAGGCCGAGTCGCGTGCGCCCGAGCGGCTGGCCGCGCTGCGCAAGCAGGCCGAGCGCGAGCACCGGCGGGCCGGCTACCTGGCCACCGCGGCCGACACCGAGCGCCGTCGGCTGGAGTGGGTCGAGGCGGAGCTGGTCAAGGCGGGCGCCGAGCGCGCCCGGTCGCTCGGCTGGACCGACGTCTACACGTTCACCAAGGCCCTCGGGGAGGCGACGGTGGTCGAGGCCGCGGCCGACATCCGGGTCTCGATCGTCCGGCCGGCGATCGTGGAGTCGTCCTGGAAGCACCCGTACCCCGGGTGGATCGAGGGCTTCAAGATGGCGGAGCCGCTCATCCTCGCGTACGGGCGGGGCGAGCTGCCGGACTTCCCGGCCTCGCCGGACTCGGTGATCGACGTCGTGCCCTGCGACTACGTGGTCAACGCCATCGTCGCCGTCTGCGCGACCGCGCCGCAGCCGGGGGACCCGGCGTACTACCACGTCAGCTCCGGCGCCCGGAACCCGATGAGCTTCCGGGGCATCTACGGGCATATCCGCAACTACTTTCTCGCGCACCCGCTGGAGCGCACGGGCAAGACCGACGGGCCGCTGCCCGAGTGGCAGTTCCGCGGCGCGGCCTCGGTAGAGCGGCTGCTGACCGCCTCGGAGCGGGTCTACTCGCTGGCCGACGCCGTGGTCACCCGGGCGCCCCGCTCGGAGCGGACCCGCGAGGCCGCGCGGGACCTCGACCGTCGGCGGCGCCGGTTGACCTTCGTCCGTCGCTACCAGTCGCTGTACAACGAGTACTCCCAGTCCGAGCTGCACTTCGTCGACGACCACACCCTGGCGCTGAGCCGGGCGCTGCACCCCGATGACCAGGACGCCTTCGCCTTCGACACCGCGGCGTTCGACTGGAAGACCTACATCGAGGATGTGCACTGCCCCTCGGTCACCGCCTCGGTGCGCAAGATGGACGCCTTGCGCAGCAAGCGCGGGGCGCGGCCGACGACGATGAAGGACCTGAGCAAGGACACCGCCGGGGCCAGCGCGGTCGCGGTCTTCGACCTCGACGGCACCATCATGTCGACCAACGTGGTCGAGCAGTACCTGTGGGCTCGGCTGCCCGAGCTCCGACCCCTCGCTCGGCTGGGCGAGGTCGCCCAGGTGACCCGGCGGCTGCCCGGCTACCTGCTGGCCGAGCAGCAGGACCGCGGCAGCTTCATCCGTGCGGTGAACCGGCGGTACAAGGGTCTGGACCTCGCCGAGCTGGAGCGCCGGGTCGACACCACGATGGCGCCGGCCATCCTCAGCCGGCTGTCCGCCGAGGCGGTGCAGCGGATCGCCGAGCACCGGGCGGCTGGGCACACCACGATCCTGATCACCGGGGCGGTGAAGACCTTCACCCGGCCGCTGCGGGAGTTCTTCGACGTGATCGTGGCCTCCGAGCTGGCCACCGACGCCGACGGCCGGTGCACCGGCTTCCTGGCCACGCCGCCGCTGGTGGGGGAGTCGCGGGCGGCCTGGCTGAAGCACTACGCCGCCCTGCACGACATCGACCTGTCCCGGAGCTTCGCGTACGCCGACAGCCACTCCGACCTGCCGATGCTGGAGACGGTGGGCAACCCGGTGGCGGTGAGCCCGGACATCCCGCTGATGCGGGCGGCGCAGCGCAACTCCTGGTCGATCGTGCCGTGGAAGGTGAAGCCGGTCACGCCACGGTGGCAGATTCCGCGCTGACCTAGGATCTGACGAGTGTCCGGACATTCCAAGTGGGCGACCACCAAGCACAAGAAGGCTGTGATCGACGCCCGCCGCGGCAAGCTGTTCGCGAAGCTGATCAAGAACATCGAGGTCGCGGCGCGGGTCGGCGGCGGAGACCCCGGGGGCAACCCGACCCTCTACGACGCGATCCAGAAGGCGAAGAAGAGCTCGGTCCCGAACGACAACATCGACCGCGCGGTCAAGCGCGGATCGGGGGCCGAGGGCGGCGGGGCCGACTACGAGACCTTGATGTACGAGGCGTACGGACCGGCGGGGGTGGCCCTGCTGATCGAGTGCCTGACCGACAACCGGAACCGGTCGGCCTCCGAGGTCCGGGTGGCGGTCACCCGCAACGGCGGCACGATGGCCGACGCCGGCTCGACCGCGCGGATGTTCAGCCGCAAGGGCGTGGTCACCCTGGCCAAGCAGCAGGACGGCCGCACGCTGACCGAGGACGACGTGCTCGAGGCGACCCTCGATGCCGACCCGGAGGAGGTCAACGACCTCGGCGACAGCTTCGAGATCGTCAGCGACCCGAGCAACACCGTGCCGCTGCGTACGGCGGTGCAGGCGGCGGGCTTCGACTACGACTCGGCCGAGGTCTCCTTCGTGCCCGACTACACCGTCGAGGTCGATGCGCCGACTGCCGAGAAGCTGATGCGCATCATCGACGCCCTCGAGGACTCCGACGACGTACAGAACGTGTACGCCAACTTCGACGCCAGCGACGAGGTCCTCGCCTCGGTCACCTAGCCCCGGGTAACTGTGCACTTGCGGCACTCTCCTGCCGCGAAACCCAGCGATCCGGTGTCGTATCTGCACCGTTCGGAGACCGCTGGCCTAAGCACACCCCCTTGCCCGCGGGCGTCGCCGTCCACAGGTTCGAGCCGAGGTTGATCGGCGGTGCCATCCGCATTCTCTGGTCGTGACGGACCTGGAGCTTGTTCCCGCGATGACCTGCGCCGAGAGCGTCGGCTGGTGGAGATCGAGTGGCAGCGGGTGGGGT
>DATHBQ010000358.1:0-29924 GCA_035296105.1 Propionibacteriaceae bacterium
GACGTGGTGCGCGGCGAGGTCAGCCTGTGACCCCGGCTCAGCGGACCTCCACGTAGTCCGGCGAGCTGGACGACGGGCTCGAGTTGGCCGTGCCGGCGAAGTGCAGGCGGTACCAGCCGTCCCGAGCGACCTCATCCTTGACCGTCACCCGCGTCGAGATCCGGCCGGTCGATGCGAACTCGACCGTTTTCACCGGGATCCACTCATAGCTGCCTCGAGCCATGAACTGGACGGTGGCCTTCTGTGCCGTTCCGCCGTAACGGACAAACTTCTTCTTCGCCCAATCGGCACGTTGCAGCGTGCCTTTGATCGTGATCCGGTCGCCTGGATCGACCGGTTCGGGATCCGCACCGGATCTGTGCCACCGCGTCTGCCGCAGGAGCTGGAAGGTGAACCGACGGAGCTCCATGTTGTAGGTCTGATCGCTGACCCGGACATCGGCCGCCGTCAGGCCCGCGTCCTTGTTCCGGAAGGGGACCACCGTGTCGCTGGGACTTTCCTGGTACACGAAGAACAAGAACCGCTCCGGGGTGTCGATCGACCAGCCGGAGATGCCGCATTCGTCCTCCGCCTGGACGGAGAACTGCACCGGCTTCGGTTCCAGGCCAAGGGTTACCGTCGCGGGGCTGAACCCGGTGATGGTCGGCGGGGTCTGGTCCTCGATCGCGCAGAAGTCGTCCGCAGCCGCCCGGGACGGCGAACCCAATGTCAGGCCGGCCACGAGTAGCGCGAATGCGAGACCAAGGGCGGTCGCATACCGTCGCTGGCGAGTCATGTCTTGCTCCAACTTGCTTTGGGGGAAGTGTGTTGGAAATTAACTCGGACGCCGTAATGGCGGGTAAGCGAATTGCTGTTAGTTGTCAGAATGTGATGAAAACAATGGTAAATCGGGCGCACAACGGTGTTGAAGGGCGCCTCGCCAGTCGTCGTAGGCCGGGTGGTGCACCCCACCGCGGCGACCCAGCCGTCTTCGACGAACGTCCCATTTAGCTGGCACGGCCGTTTGCGGCTCCATCGTCGGGCGCCCGAGCCTCCTGCGGCTTGTCTTGCCCGATGTGACGGCGATGGCCGAGCGGTTAGGGGTCGTCCGGACGGCCGTTAGGCTCGCCGGGTGCCGCGGATCGCCCTTGTCTCCACCTCCGACACCGACCTGCTCTCGGCTCGGGCCTCGGGCGCCGACTACGTCTACGTCAACCCGAGCAAGGCCGTCCACACCGAGATGGCGGAGGCGTTCACCGACGCCGACCTGATCGTGGCGCGAATCCTCGGGTCGCCCAAGAGCCTGTGCAGCGGCTTCGCCCGGATCCGCGGCGAGGGTCAGCCCATGGTGGTGCTCGGCGGAGAGCAGACGCCGGACGCCGCCCTGATGGAGCTGTCGACCGTGCCGATCGGCGTCGCCGCCGACGCGCACGTCTACCTCGCCCAGGGCGGCCCGGAGAACCTGCGGCAGCTGCACGCGTTCCTGTCCGACACGGTGCTGCTGGGCGGCGAGGGGTTCGAGCCGCCGGTGGAGCAGCCGGCGTGGGGCCTGCTGCGCCCTGAGCTTGTCGAAGGGTCTTCAACAAGCTCAGACCGCATGCGGCCCCGGGTCGGCATCCTGTTCTACCGGGCGCAGTACACCGCCGGGAACACCGCGTACGTCGAGGCCCTGGCCGACGCGGTCGACGGGGCGGGCGGCATCGGCGTACCGATCTACGCCACCTCGCTCCGGGACGCGCCGGCCGACCTGCTGGACCATCTCGGCACCCTGGACGTCCTGGTCGCCACGGTGCTGGCCGCCGGCGGCACCCGCCCGGCGACCGCCTCGGCGGGGGAGGCCGACGAGGGCTGGGACGTACGAGCCCTTGCCGCCCTGGACATCCCGATCCTGCAGGCTCTCTGCCTGACCTGGGACCGCGCTTCCTGGGCCGCCTCCGACGAGGGGATGACCCCACTGGACGTCGCCACCCAGGTCGCGGTGCCGGAGTTCGACGGCCGCATCATCACCGTCCCGTTCTCCTTCAAGGAGACCGACGCGGACGGGCTGCCGGCGTACGTTCCCGACCCCGAGCGCTGCCGGCGGGCGGCCGAGATCGCCGTCAACCACGCCCGGCTCCGGTCCATCCCGCCGGCCGAGCGCAGGATCGCGATCATGCTGTCGGCCTACCCGACCAAGCACTCGCGGATCGGCAACGCCGTCGGCCTGGACACGCCGGTCTCGCTCATCCGGCTGCTACGGGCGATGCGGGACGCCGGCTACGACCTCGGCGCCCCCGGCGAGATTCCCGGCACCGGCCCACTCGACCCGGTCGAGGGGGAGGACCCCGACACCACCGCCGGCAACGCCCTGATCCACGCCATCATCGCCGCCGGTGGCCAGGACCCGGAGTGGCTGACCTCCGAGCAGCTCAGTGGCCAGCCGGTCCGGATCCCCGCAGCTACCTACCAACGCTGGCTGGCCGAGCTGCCGCCGGAGCTGAGCGACGCGGTGACCGAGGCGTGGGGCGAGGCCCCGGGCGAGCTGTTCGTCGACCGGACGCACGACTCCGAGGGCGAGATCGTCGCCGCAACGTTGCAGGCCGGCAACGTGGTGATCCTGGTCCAGCCACCGCGCGGGTTCGGTGAGAACCCGATCGCGATCTACCACGACCCTGGCCTGGCCCCGTCGCACCACTACCTGGCGGTCTACCGCTGGGTCGAGCGCGAGTTCGGGGCGCACGCGATGATCCACCTCGGCAAGCACGGCAACCTGGAGTGGCTGCCGGGCAAGAACCTCGGGATGTCCGCGGCCTGCGGGACCGACGCGGCGATCGGCTCGCTGCCGCTGGTCTACCCGTTCCTGGTCAACGACCCGGGCGAGGGTACCCAGGCCAAGCGCCGGGCCCATGCGACGATCATCGACCACCTGGTGCCGCCGATGGCCCGGGCCGAGTCCTACGGCGACATCGCCCGGCTCGAGCAGCTGCTGGACGAGTACAGCAACGTTCTGGCGATGGACCCGGCCAAGGTGCCGGCCCTGCGAGGGGAGATCTGGACCCTGATCCAGGCCGCCCAGCTCGAGCACGACCTCGGTCTCGACGACCGGCCGGACGACGAGGCGTTCGACGAGTTCGTGATGCACCTCGACGGCTGGCTGTGCGAGATCAAGGACGTGCAGATCCGGGACGGGCTGCACGTCCTCGGCCAGGCGCCGACTGGTGACGAGCTGGTCAGCCTGGTGCTGGCCGTGCTCCGGGCCAACCAGGTCTTCGGCGGCCAGGTGAACGGCGTACCGGGACTGCGGGCAGCGCTCGGTCTGATGGAGGGATCGCCGACGCAGGAGGTCGACCGGGTGGAGGGGTTGGCCCGCCGGCTGGTCGAGGTCGTCGCGGACGCGCACTGGTCGACCGACGCGGTGGCCGGCGTGGTCGAGCGAGTCTGCGGCGAGCTCAACCCGGGTGTCGTCGCCTCCCTCGAGTTCGCCTGCCGCGAGGTGGTGCCGCGACTGCGCCGGACCAGTGACGAGATCACCAACACCCTGCACGCCCTGGACGGCGGCTACGTCCCGGCCGGGCCGAGCGGGTCGCCGCTGCGCGGGCTGGTCAACGTGCTGCCCACCGGGCGCAACTTCTACTCCGTCGACCCGAAGGCGATCCCGTCCCGGCTGGCGTACCAGACCGGCCAGGCGATGGCCGAGTCGCTGCTGCAGCGGCACCTGGACGAGACCGGCGCGTACCCGGCGTCCGTCGGCCTCTCGGTGTGGGGCACGTCGGCCATGCGGACCAGCGGCGACGACATCGGCGAGGTGCTTGCCCTGCTCGGGGTGGTCCCGGTGTGGGACGCCGCCTCCCGCCGGGTCACCGGTCTGGAGCCGGTCCCGCTGGCCGAGCTGGGCCGTCCCCGGATCGATGTGACCGTGCGTATCTCCGGGTTCTTCCGGGACGCCTTCCCACACGTGCTCGCGATGCTGGACGACGCCGTCCGTCTGGTCGCCGACCTGGACGAGCCGGCGACTGAGAACTTCGTCCGGGCCCACGCGCGGCGCGACCTGGTCGACCACGGGGACCAGCGCCGCGCGACCACGCGGATCTTCGGCTCCAAGCCGGGCGCGTACGGAGCCGGGATCCTGCCGCTGATGGAGGCCGGCAACTGGCGCAACGACGCCGACCTGGCCGAGGTGTACACGGCCTGGGGCGGGTTCGCGTACGGCCGTGACCTGGACGGGACGCCGGCGCGGGACGACATGGAGACCAACTACCGACGGATCGCCGTGGCCGCCAAGAACATCGACACGGTCGAGCACGACATCGCCGACTCCGACGACTACTACCAGTACCACGGCGGGATGGTCGCGACCGTGCGCGCGCTGACCGGCGCCGAGCCGAAGGCGTACGTCGGCGACTCGACCAGCCCGGACGCGGTGCGCACCCGGTCGCTGACCGAGGAGACGGCGCGGGTGTTCCGGGCCCGGGTGGTCAACCCGCGCTGGATCGGGGCGATGCAGCGGCACGGCTACAAGGGGGCGTTCGAGCTGGCCGCGACCGTTGACTACCTCTACGGCTTCGACGCCACGGCCGGCGTGGTCTCCGACGGGATGTACACCCAGCTGGCCGAGTCGTACGTGCTGGACAAGCAGAACCAGGACTTCATGAAGCACGCCAACCCGTGGGCGCTGCGGGGCATCATCGAAAAGCTCAACGAGGCCGCCGACCGCGGGCTGTGGGCCGAGCCGGACCCGGAGCTGATGGCCGAGATGCAGCAGATCTACCTGGACGTGGAGGGCGACCTCGAGGATGCCGCCGGGTGAGCCTGGATCTCGATGCCCTCGGTTCCGAGGTGCTGGCGTTCCTGACCGAGCGGCACCTGGCCACGCTGACCACGCTGCGGGCGGACGGCTCGCCGCACGTGGTGCCGGTCGGCTTCACCTACGACGCGGAGACGCGTCTGGCCCGGGTGATCACCTCCGGTGACTCGGTCAAGGCCCGCAACGCGGATCGCACTGGCGCCGTCGCGGCGGTGTGCCAGGTGGACCGGGCCCGGTGGCTGACCCTGTCCGGGCCGATCCGGGTCGAGCGCGATCCGGACGCCGTCGCCGACGCCGAGCGGCGCTACGCGGAGCGCTACCGGCCGCCTCGGGAGAACCCGAAGCGGGTGGTGCTGGTCATCGAGGTGCAGCGGCTTCTAGGGCGAGCGACCTGACATATCGACATCACCGCTCCTTTGCTTCGGTGTATGCGCACGACAGTCCGGCTTCCCGACGAGCTCTATGACGAGGTCCGTCGGCGTGCCGTTGACGAGGGAGTGACGGTCACGTCGTTTCTCGAGCAGGCTCTTCGCCGAGCGCTCGCGGAGCACCATCCTGGTCCGCACTTCGTGGTCGAGCCGTTCCGCGGTACGGGCACCCTGCCCGGCGTGGACCTGCACGACACGCCGCGCTCCTCGATGTGATGGAGGGCTGAGTCATCCTGATGCCGGACGTCAACGTGCTGGTTGCTGCGTACCGCACGGACGACCAGCGGCATGACGACGTTCGGAGTTGGCTCGAGGAGGCGGTCAACGGTCCGGAGGTTGTCGGCCTGTCGGACACGGTCGCGGCCGGCTTTCTTCGAGTTGTGACCCATCCACGAATCTTCGCCACTCCCACTCCCCTTGAGCAGGCGCTGACCCAACTGGAGTCTCTCTAGCGGCGGACGGAGTGGTGAGGGTCAACCCGGGCCGCTCTTTTCCGGCCGTGCTCGCTCGGGTGTGCCGTGAGGCCGATGCGCGCGGCAATCTCGTCTCCGATGCGGCCAACGCGGCCACGGCAATCGAGGCCGGCGCGACCTGGGTCAGCCTTGACCGCGACTTTGCCCGCTTCGCCGGACTGGCCTGGACAGTGCCGGTCTAGGTGTCGGGTTGGTCGCCGTCCGCTAACCGGCGACCCGCGCCAGGATCGCCTCCGTCACCGCCTCGGGTTCGGTCTCGGGCAGCCAGTGGCCGGCGTCGAGGTCGACGAAGGTGTAGGGACCGGTCACGTATTCGGCGGTGGCCTCGGCGGCGTACCGGCCGAGCGCGGGGTCGTGTCGACCCCAGAGGTAGGTCGTCGGTACCCGGATCCGCCGGAACGGCTTGGTGGTGAACGGGATCCCGCGGTACCAGTTGATGGCCCCGGTCAACGCGCCCGGCTCCGACATCGCCCCCGCGTACGCCCGGGCCCATTCGGCGGGCAGGCCGCTGGTGGTGAGCGCCCTCTCCATGGTGCGGAGGACCAGTGCCTCCGGCACGACCGGGAGCTGGAAGAACCCCATGTACCAGGACCGCAGCGCCTGCCTGCTGGCCCGGAGCGACCGGGTGAAGGCAGCAGGGTGCGGAGTCGACACCACGGTCAGGGAGGCGACCCGGTCGGGATACCAGCTGCCCATGCCCCAGGCCGGCCCAGCGCCCCAGTCGTGCCCGACGATGTGGCCGCGCTCGACTCCAGCCGCGTCGAGGAGGGCGACCACGTCGGCCGTCGTCTCGGTTGCGGCGTACGCACTCCGCGGCCGGGGCCGGCTTGTCGCGGTGTACCCGCGCAGGCTCGGCACCAGCGTGCGCAGACCGGCGTCGTTGAGCCGATCCACCACGGCGTCCCACGTCGACGGCTGCTGCGGGAACCCGTGCAGCAGCACCACCACCTCGCCGTCGGCCGGACCCGAGTCGGTTACGTCGAAGCGCAGCGCCGAGCGGAGATAGTGGTCCATGCCACCAGTATTTCGACCGGGACGGCTCAGCTCGCGCGGTGCTGGGCGGCCAGCTCCCGGTAGTGCGCGGCGTTCGCCACGACCCGCGCGTACTCCTCGTCGGTGAGCTCACGGCGGACCTTGCCCGGCACCCCCGCAACGAGGGATCGCGGTGGGATCTGCGTTCCCTCCAGCACCACGGTGCCGGCCGCGACCAGTGAGCCGGTGCCGACGACCGCGCCGTTCAGGACGGTCGCGTTCATCCCGATCAGGCAGTCGTCCTCGATCGTGCAACCGTGCACGACCGCCGCGTGGCCGACGCTCACGCCCGATCCGATCCGGGCGGGAAAGCCGAAGTCGGTGTGCACCACAACGTTGTCCTGCAGGTTGCTGCCCACGCCCAGCACGACGCTGTCCATGTCCGCGCGGACAACCGCGCCGAAGAAGACACTGGCGTCCGCGGTGATTGTCGCCTGCCCGATGACGGTGGCGGTCGGGGCGAGCCACGCGGCCAGGTGGACGGTCGGCGAGGCATCGCCGAAGGGCAGGATGAGCGCGCTCACGCCCGCCACCCTAGGGCGGCCTGAGCAGGTAGGTGTCCATCACCCAGCCGCGCCGCTCGCGGATCGCCCGCCGGGTGGTCCGGATCGGGTCCAGCACCGCGGCCAGTGGTCCGGCGACCAGGGCCTCGTCCGGCAGTCCTAGCTGCGCGCCCCAGTAGATGGTCAGGCCGGGGTGCCGGTCCACCAGCCCGACACAGGCCAGGTCACCGTCCAGCATCACGACGACATCGCCGAGCGCAGGGGAGTACTCCTCGACCAGCCGTCGCCCGGTGGTCAGATGCACCGGCTGCCCGACCCGGTTGAGCACGATCCGGTGCCGGGCGGCCAGCAGCTGCACGCTGCTGATCCCAGGCACCACGGTCAGCTCCAGGTCCACGCCGAGGGCGGCGACCGACTCGACGATCCGGATGGTGCTGTCGTAGAGCGCCGGATCGCCCCAGGCCAGGAACCCCACCGTGCCTCCGTCGGGCAGGGCGGTCCGGATCACCTCCGCGTACGCCGCGGCGCGGGCCGCGTGCCAGTAGCGGACCCCGGCCTCGTAACCCTGCACCGCCTCCCGCTCCGGATCGGGCACCTCGACCACCCGGTAGTGGTCGTGCTCGATGACCGCAGCGCAGAGGGCGGTCCGCAGCGCGACCAGGTCCTGCTTGACGCTGCCCTTGTCGGCGACCAGGAACACGTCGACGCGGTTCAGCGCCGCGACCGCCTCACCGGTCAGGTGCTCCGGCTGGCCGCTGCCGATCCCGATCACGACGACCTGGATGGTCACCGCGGTCCCACCACGGTGCCGGCCAGCAGCACGTCGAGGTCGACGTGGGACTCCAGGGCGTCGGCCAGGGTGTTGATCATCTGTTCGCGGCGGCCGGCGTACGCGGGTGCCCCGTCCGTCGGGCGCCAGGGTGAGCCGGTCGCGGCCGCAACCTCGTTCAGCCAGGCCCGGCGGAAGCCGTCGTTCTCGAACGCGCCGTGCCACATGGTTCCCCAGACGGCGCCGACCCGACAGCCATCGAGGAATTGCTCACCCCCGGCGACCTCGGCCACCCCGTGATGGATCTCGTACGCCGACACCGGGTGCCCGCGCCATTCGCCCTCCGGTCGGCCGAGGACCTTGTCGGCGGCGAACGTCACCTGCACCGGCAGCAGGTCCAGACCGGGTGCCTCGCTGTCGCTCTCCACCTCGTCGGTGATCCGGGACGCCAGCATCTGGTAGCCGCCGCAGATGCCGAGCACCGGCGCTCCCCGCCCGGCCCGGTCGACCAGGGCCGCGGCCACGCCGGTGCGCCGCAGCCAGTCGAGGTCGCTCACCGTGGCCCGACTGCCGGGGAGCACCGCGAGATCGGCGTCGGCGACCGTGTCCGGGTCGGTCGTCACCCGCACCTCGACCCCCGGCTCGGCGGCCAGGGCGTCCACGTCGGTGACGTTGGAGACCCGCGGCAGTCGGACCACCGCCACCCGCAGGGTGGCCGGCGTAGTCGCCGCCTGGTGCCGCCAGGCCCCGATCTCCAGGGTGTCCTCGGCGTCCAGCCACAGATCGGGCAGCCAGGGCAGGACGCCGGCCACCGGGATCCCCGTGCGCCGGGTCAGCTCGTCGAGGCCGGGAGCCAGCACCGCCCGGTCACCGCGGAACTTGTTGATCACGAAGGTGCTGATCAGCTTGCGGTCGGCGTCCTCGAGCAGCGCCCAGGTCCCGTAGAGGGCGGCGAACACCCCGCCCCGGTCGATGTCGCCGACCACCACCATCGGCAGCCCGAAGCGCGAGGCCAGGCCGGCGTTGACGTAGTCCCCGCTGCGCAGGTTGATCTCCGCCGGCGACCCGGCGCCCTCGCAGACGATCACCGCGAAGCGCTCGGCCAGCTCCTCGTACGCCGCGAACGCCGCCTCCGCCAGGTGCGCCCGACCGGTGGCGTACTCGCCGGACTCGAGGGTGCCGTGCGGTCGGCCGCGGAGGACGACGTGACTGCGGCGGTCCGAGCCGGGCTTGAGCAGCACCGGGTTCATCGCCGACTCCGGCGGCACTCCGGCGGCCTGGGCCTGGAGGAACTGGGCGCGGCCGATCTCGGACCCGTCGGCACAGACGCCGGAGTTGTTGGACATGTTCTGCGCCTTGAACGGGGCCACGGCGACGCCTCGGCGGGCCAGCACCCGGCAGAGCCCGGTGACCACCAGCGACTTGCCTGCGTCGGAGGAGGTTCCGGCGACCAGCAGACCCGTTGCCCGGTCCGGCGTCAGCACCGGGTGAGTGTACGGCGGTGAGACAGGAGTCTGCCGCGCTTGATCGCCAGCCGTGGATGTGTTTCCATTACGCCCGACGTTATAAAGCCGTGACCTTGGGCCGGTCCGGAAGATATCGGGGAGATAACCAACAACATGATGCCCAGCCGTGCGCGGCTGGCCTCGGCGACCGCGGCCGGTGTGGTCGGGCTCGCCGTCGCCGGTCTGATCCTGTTCGGCACCGATCCGCTGGGAACGGGCTCCACGGTGGTTGCCGTGCCCGCTCCGGCCGCGGCCTCCGGTGCCCCGACCCAGACCGAGGCCGAGCCGCTCGACCAGGCCGCCGCCAAGCCGAACCGCCGCCCCTGGCGACCGCAGCCGTCCACGACGGCCGGCGGCACGCCGCGGTACAAGTACCGGCCGGCACCGTGGAACCGCGGTACCTACCGGCCGCCGACCACGTACGGTCCGCGGCCGAACTGGCCACCGGCCCGCCGGCCGACGACCCGGCCACAGCCCACCGCGACCGCGGCGGAGCCGACCGTGGCCCGGTCCACGACGTCCCCGAGCGCGACGCCGACGACCACCCGGCCGACGACCGCCCGGCCGAGCGAGACGCCGACCCGCACGCCGACCCGGTCCACCACGTCGCCGACCCCGACGGCGTCGCCGACTCCGACCACCGCCTCACCGAGGCCGACCTCGGCGTCCCCCACGCCCACCAGTGCGTCGCCGACCTCGGGCGGGTCGTACGCCATCCGCAGCGACTGGGCCGCCGCCGTGCTCGACCGGCTCAACGCGCAGCGGGCCGACCACGGGCTGCCCGCGCTGACCAGCGACGCCAAGCTGGCCGCTGCTGCGCACACGCACAACGTGAAGATGGCCGACGCCAACCAGCTCAGCCACCAGCTGCCGGGTGAGGCCGGCCTCGGCGCCCGGATCAGCGCCGCCGGCTACCGGTGGAGCTCGGTCGGGGAGAACGTCGCCTGGAGCAGCAACCGCTCCCAGACCGGCGTTCTCGCCCTGCAGGACTCCATGTACAACGAGACCCCGCCGGACGACGGCCACCGCCGCAACATCCTCAGCTCGAGCTTCACCGAGGTCGGCATCGACGTGATCGAGGACTCGGCTCACGGCAAGGTCTGGTTGGTCACCGACTTCGGCCGGCCGTAGGCCGGGAGAGGCTCGGCTACCGCTCAGACCCGGGCCGGCTGCGCCGGGGACCGCTCGGCCGGCCGCGCGGCGCGGCTCAGCAGACCGGCGCCGACCGTGCCCCAGAGCAGCGCCAGCAGCAGGCCCTCGGATCCGGCGAACAGCTCGTTGGCGACGTCGCCGAGCGGGAACGCCACGATCAGCAGTACGCCGCACCACCAGGGAAGCAGGCGGGCCGCGAACACGATGATGCCGAGGATCACCGAGCCGACGAGCAGAACCACCGCGGCGCCGATCCGGACCGGGACCAGGATCCGCCCACCCGCCACCAGGTTGGCGACGGTGAGCAGCGCCATGGCGGCGTACCCGACGCCGGCCAGCCAGGCCCCGACCAGGCCCAGTCGCCGGAACCGCCTACTCCGGTGCAGCCGAGCGTAGAAATCGATGATTGCCACGATGGCGGCCACGTACCCGGCGGTGTTCAGCGCCTGGACCAGGTAATTGCCCGATGAGGCGTAGACATCCGGGTTCCCGACGACCTGGGCGGCCACGGTGGCCGCCACGAACAGGACCGCGGCCAGCAGGCCGGCCAGTCCGCCGGTCTTGATCATGCGTTCGGACATGGCGACTCCTTGTCGTGAGTGGGGATGTGTCTGCTTGCTAGGGCAGCGGTGCGATCTTCACGGCGCCGACCTCGGTGCGCACCTCGACGCAGTCGCGATGGGCAGGTTCTGGTCAGTGGGAAGAGAGGTCACTCGACGACGTTAGGACTGCGGCCACCCCGGCGGCCCCGGTAGAACTACGGGTTGCGGTACCGGTCGCGGAGCTACGGCTCCAGTGGGTGGTGCCGGAGCTTGTCGGCCAGGCCGCCGGCCACCAGGCGGGCGGCGGCGGTCTGGGGCTTGCGGGCCGCCTGGTCGACCAGGCACGCCGTGAACTCCGGGCCGAGGTCGAGTCGGGGATAGCGGGCCAGCACCTCGTCCAGGTAGGTCCGCGGCAGTACGTCCGGCCGCGCCCCGGAGATGTCCAGCCCGGTGGCGATCTCCAGCAGGTGTCCCTCGGGATCGCGCTCCGGGTCGACCGACGGCCACATGGGCCGCTCGATCACCTCCATCGCCCGGCGCCGCCGATCGGTCGGCCAGCCGGCCCCGGCGGTCAGCAGCCAGGCCGCGTACCCGCCCGCGGTCTCGAACGCGATCCGGTGGTTGTCGAAGGGCTCGGTCAGACCGAGGTCGTGCAGCTGGGCCGACACGTAGAGCAGCTCGGCGTCGAAGCTCAGCGCCGCGACCGAGGCGAAGCCGACCGCGAAGTAGTACGACCGCTCGCTGTGGTTGAGCAGGGCGGGCGAACAGAACTCGACGGCCACCTCCCGGGCCGCCGTTGCGGCCGGGGAGGTGGGGACGGAAACATCCGCAAGTCTCATCTCTGCGCCCTCCTCAGAGGAACCGGTCAGAAACGGCAGGTTCTGGGCGGCCGGAGCTGTCGTTGGTGACCGGTTTCGGCGACGAAGGGGAGGGGGAACGGGCGGCGCCGCGCTGGACGATGGTGATGCCGGCGAGGATGGCCAGGCCGCCCAGCAGCTGGAACCCGTTCGGCCGCTGGGCCAGCAGGATGGCGGCGAAGACCACCGCGAAGATGACCTCGGACAGCGAGACGAAGGAGGCGACCGAGCTGCCGAGCCGGCGGACGCCGATGATGCCGGTCAGGTAGGCCAGCACCGCGCTCACCGTGATCAGCAGCAGGAGCGGCAGCCACCAGGTCACGTCCGTCCCGGCCAGGGTCGTGGTGCCGGTCCGTGCGGTCAGCGGCAGGAAGCCGGTGGCGGCGACGGCCAGGATGACCAGGGCGCCCACGCCGGTGCCGCCGGTGGTCAGCACCAGCGGGTGCACCGGGTCGTCCCCGCCGTCCTCGCTGAGCACGAAGTAGGCGGCCAGCCCCAGCGCCGCGCCGAGCCCCCACAGCACCCCGATCGGGTTGAGCGTCAGCCCGTTCCGGACGTCCAGCACGAAGACCAGGCCGACCAGGGCGATCGCCGCGCCGATCAGCACCGAGTTGGCCGGCCGACGCCGGCTGCGCGCCCAGTGGTAGCCGATCAGCAGCACCGGCGCCAGGTACTCCAGCAGCAGCGCCACGCCGACCGAGAGGTACTGCACGGCGCTGAAGTAACAGAGCTGGGCCATGGCGACGGCGGCGATGCCGTAGCCGACCACCCGGACCGACTGACGGGAGGTGGGGCGCCGCGTCCGCCGGAGCAGCACCAGGGTCGGCACCAGCAGCACCAGGAAGGCACCACCGATCCGGACGGCGACCACCGCGGCCGGTGACCAGCCGAGGTCGATGAGCGAGCGAGCCAGCGACCCCGACAGCCCGAACGCTGCGGCCGAGATCAAGGCGAACAGCAGACCCATCGTCTACTCTCCCATCATGAGCAAAAGTGCATTACACTCATGACGCTAGCGCAGGCTGGCGTCAGGAGTCAAGATGCTTTTCACCCATGACACGGAACTGGCTCTCACCGAGGCGGCGGAGCTGGTCAACACCGCGACGACCGACGACGGCGACCAGCTGACCACCCGGGCCGAGCTCGACGCGTTCCTGCGCGATCACCCCTTCTCCGGCGTCCGCCGAGGCACCGACGAGGAGCTGACCGAGGTCCGCAGGCTGCGCGACCGGCTGCGCCAGCTGTGGGACGTGACCGACCGGGACGAGGTCGCGGCGCTGATCAACGCCCTGCTGGCCGACGCCGACGCGGCGCCCTATCTGAGCAAGCACGACGAGCTGGACTGGCACCTGCACGTGACCCGTCCCGATGCGCCGCTGGCCCACCGGATCGGCGCCGAGGCGGCGATGGGGTTCCTGGACCTGGTCCGGGAGGACGAGCTGGGCCGGCTGCGCCGGTGCGGGGCGGAGGACTGCGACGACGTGTACGTCGACCTGTCCCGCAACTCCTCGCGGCAGTTCTGCAGCGTCACGTGCGGCAACCGGACAGCCGCCGCCGCGTACCGGGCCCGCAAGCGGGCTAATGTGCCCTGAGTCTGGCAAGGCGCATCTCTGCGCACCCCTGGACACGCTCAGGCGCAATTCGTCACCACGCGTACGCGACCAGGTCCCCGACCAGCTCCTCCCCGTCGACGTCCAGCCCGCGGGCGGCGAACCAGGCGGCCACGTTGCGGCAGTCCCGGGCCAGGTAGTCCATGCCGGAGGGGTTGCTCACGATGTCCACCGCCTGAGGCAGGTCGATGAGCACGATGCGTTCCTCGGTGGCCAGGATGTTGAACGCCGACAGGTCCCCATGGGTCAGCCCGCGGGCGGCCATGGCCCGCATCGCGTCGGTGAGCTGCTCCCAGTAGGTCGCCAGCAGCTCCCGGTCCGGGCGGGTCTGGGCCAGCCGTGGCGCCCCGGTGCCATCGGCCAGCGTGATGAACTCCATCAGGATCTCCACGTCGTCCAGCTGGACCGGGTAGGGCACCGGGAGGCCGGCCGACCAGAGGTCGCAGAGATAGCCGAACTCGGCCCGGGCCCACTGGCTGGCCTGCACCGTACGCCCGTAGCGGGTGCCCTTGGCGGTCGCCCGGCGGTCGCGGCTGTTGCGCATCGACCGGCCCTCGGTGTAGCCCGCGTCGCGGTGGAACAGCCGGTGCTCGGTGTTGCGATAGCGCTTGGCCGCCAGCACGACCGAACGGTGCGGGGTGGCCCGCTCGAGCAGGAAGACGTCGGCCTCCTTGCCGGTCTTCAGGACGCCGAGCTCGGTGTCGACGGCCGCGCTCTCGGTGATGACCCAGTCCGGCCAGGGTTCCGGGCCGGCGCTGATGCCGATGTCGTCCCAGGTCGACCAGCGCTGACCGGGGCCGAGGTCGTCGTCGAGGAGCTCGAAGTCGAAGGAGAAATCTGAAGCGTTTGTCGGGGGGTCCAAGGGGGGTCGTCCCCCCTGGCTCAGTTCAGAGGAGGAAGTGGTGCTCTCGGACATGGGTGAGTGGGGTTCCTGACTCGAGGAGGTGGCGGACTGGAGGCAGCCCGAAGACGGCGATGGACACCACACACCTCCTCAGCTCGCAGGAACCGGACCCGACCGGGCGCGGTGCGACAAGCCTGATGGCCAGCTCCTAGGAGGTGCAACTTGTTTTCCCGCCCCTCGCGGGCAGGCGGTACGTTGGGTCGACCGGGGCGTACGAAAGGACACAGCGAGTGAGCGACGACGCGACCGGGGACGTAGAACTCATCCAGCTGCTGACTCCTGAGGGCGAGCGGCTGGAGCACCCCGAGTACGCGTTCGCCGGCGATGACGAGCAGATCAAGGGCTTCCTCACCGACATGGTGCTGACCCGCCGGATCGACGCCGAGGCCATCGCCCTGCAGCGCCAGGGCGAGCTGGGCATCTGGCCCTCGTGCTTGGGCCAGGAGGCCGCCCAGATCGGGTCCGGGCGGGCGATGCTCAGCCAGGACTACGCCTTCCCGACCTACCGCGAGCACGGGGTGGCCTGGTGTCGCAGCGTCGATCCCCTACGCCTGCTGGCCCTTTACCGCGGGGTCGACCTCGGCTCGTGGGACTCCCCGCAGCACGGTTTCCACCAGTACACGATCGTGATCGGGGCCCAGGCCCTGCACGCCACCGGCTACGCCATGGGCGTCGAGCGGGACGGAGACGTCGGTACCGGCAATCCCGATCGGGACACCGCCGTCCTCGGCTACTTCGGGGACGGGGCGACGAGCCAGGGCGACGTAAACGAGGCGTTCGTGTTCGCCAGCTCCTACAACGCCCCGATCGTCTTCTTCTGCCAGAACAACCAGTGGGCGATCTCGGAGCCGATCGAGCGCCAGTCGCGGATCCCGCTCTACCGGCGGGCGGCCGGCTTCGGCTTCCCCGGCGTACGGGTGGACGGCAACGATGTGCTGGCCGTGCACGCCGTGACCACCGCGGCCATGGAGCGGGCCCGCTCCGGCAACGGTCCGACGCTGATCGAGGCCTACACCTACCGGATGGGGGCCCACACCACCTCCGACGACCCGACCAAGTACCGGCTGGCCGACGAGCTGGAGCACTGGCGGCTGAAGGACCCGATCGAGCGGGTCAAGGCCTACCTGAGCCGGACCGGTGCCGCCGACGACACCTTCTTCGCGG
This sequence comes from Propionibacteriaceae bacterium, assembly GCA_035296105.1. Classification (GTDB taxonomy): domain Bacteria; phylum Actinomycetota; class Actinomycetes; order Propionibacteriales; family Propionibacteriaceae; genus Microlunatus. The sequence continues at coordinate 15,702 of DATHBQ010000358.1, forward strand.
CGGTGGACGCCGAGGCGGCCACGGTGGCCGCCAACCTCCGGGCCGCCTGCCTGGCGTTGCCGCCGCCCCGACTGGTCGACGCCTTCGACCAGGTGTACGCCGCACCGACCGCGCACCTGGTCGAGCAGCAGGCCGCGTACGCGGACTATCTGGCGACGTTCGCCGACGCCGGGAGCGCGGCATGACCAAGCTGACCCTGGCCAAGGCGCTGAACGCGGGGCTGCGCCGGGCTCTGGAGGCCGACCCCAAGGTGGTCCTGGCCGGGGAGGACATCGGCAAGCTCGGCGGCGTCTTCCGGGTGACCGAGGGGCTGCAGAAGGACTTCGGCGAGCATCGGGTGATCGACTCGCCGCTCGCCGAGTCGGGGATCATCGGCACGGCGGTCGGGATGGCGATCCGGGGCTACCGGCCGGTCTGCGAGATCCAGTTCGACGGGTTCGTCTACCCGGCGTTCGACCAGATCGTCAGCCAGGTGGCGAAGATGTACTTCCGCTCGTCCGGCCACGTGAAGATGCCGATGGTGATCCGGATCCCGTTCGGCGGCGGGATCGGGGCGGTCGAGCACCACAGCGAGTCGCCGGAGACCTACTTCGTGCACACGCCCGGGCTCAAGGTGGTGGCCTGCGGCAACCCGGTCGACGCCTACTGGATGATCCAGCAGGCGATCGCCTCCGACGACCCGGTGATCTTCTTCGAGCCGAAGCGGCGCTACCACGAGAAGGCGGAGGTGGACGAGGCGGCGACGCCGCCGCCGCTGCACAGCAGCCAGGTGGTGCGCGAGGGCCAGAACGCCACGCTGGTCACCTACGGCTCCACGGTGCGCACCTGCCTGGCCGCGGCCGAGGCGGCGGCGGAGGACGGCCTCGAGCTCGAGGTGATCGACCTGCGCTCGCTGTCCCCGCTGGACATGGGTCCGGTGCACCGGTCGGTGCAGAAGACCGGCCACGCGGTGGTCGTGCACGAGGCGCCGCTCACGCTCGGGCTGGGCGCCGAGCTGTCGGCCCGGATCACCGAGCAGTGCTTCTACTCCCTCGAGGCGCCGGTGCTCCGGGTCACCGGCTTCGACGTTCCCTACCCGCCGAGCCGGGTGGAGGACGACTACCTGCCGGACCTCGATCGGGTGCTCGACGCGGTCGACCGCTCGCTGGCGTACTGAAGAGGAGCGCGGTCGATGGCGATCAAGCAGTTCCGGCTGCCGGACCCGGGTGAGGGGCTGGTCGAGGCCGACATCGTGACCTGGCGGGTGGCGGTCGGCGACACGGTGGCGCTGAACGACATCGTGGTCGAGGTGGAGACCAGCAAGTCGCTGGTCGAGCTGCCCACCCCGTACGCGGGAACGGTGCGGGAGCTGTTGGTCGCCGAGGGCGACACCGTCGACGTTGGCGCGCCGATCATCGCCATCGACGACGGCCAGGACGCCCCCACCGAGGCGCCACCGCCGCGGGACGACATGGTGCCCGACGTGCCGGAGACCGCGGTGGACGCGGTGACCGACGGCGCCGATGGCGAGGCGCCGGGCGGCCGGGTGTCGGTGCTGGTCGGGTACGGTCCGCGGACGACCGAGGCCAAGCGGAGGCCGCGCAAGCAGGCCGCGGCGGCTGATACCGGTCCGGGCGAGGCGCACCACCTCACCGCCGGGACCTTCAGCACCGAGGCGCCGGTGTCCCGGCGGATCGACCAGCGCGAGCCGCTGCACGCCGAGCCGGTCGAGGCCAGGGGTGGACCGCTGCCCGACCCGGGCGCCGGCGCGCCGGCCGAGCCGACGGCGTACGTGGGTCCAGGGGTGCTGGCCAAGCCGCCGGTGCGCAAGCTGGCCAAGGATCTGGGTGTCGACCTGCGGCAGCTGACCGGCAGCGGACCCGGCGGGGTGATCACCCGCGACGACGTGCTCATGAGCGCTGAGCCTGTCGATGCACAGGAGGAGGGCACCCTTCGACAGGCTCAGGGCGCAGAACCGGCCCAGGATGCGGACATCCGGATCCCGATCAAGGGCGTCCGCAAGGCGACGGCCCAGGCGATGGTGGCGTCGGCGTTCACCGCTCCGCACGTCAGCGAATGGGTCACCTGCGACGTGTCGGCGACCATGGACCTGCTCGAGCGGCTCAAGGCGCGACGCGAGTTCGCCGACGTGCGGCTGTCGCCGCTGCTGATCATCGCCAAGGCGGTCTGCCTGGCTCTGCAGCAGACCCCGGAGCTCAACTCGGCCTGGGACGAGGCGGCCCAGGAGATCGTGCTGAAGTCCTCGATCAACCTGGGTATCGCCGCCGCCACCCCGCGCGGGCTGGTGGTGCCGAACATCAAGAACGCCGGGGCTCTCGGTCTCGCCGACCTGGCCCGGGCGATCCACGACGCAGTGGCGACAGCGCGGGAGGGCAGGACCCAGCCGGCCGAGATGGGTGGCGGCTCGTTCACCATCACCAACATCGGCGTGTTCGGCGTCGACGGCGGCACGCCGATCCTCAACCCCGGCGAGGCCGGCATCCTCTGCGTCGGCCAGATCGCCCGTCGCCCCTGGGTGGTCGGGACCGGCGCCGACGAGCGGATCGAGCCGCGCTGGGTGACCACCCTGGCCATCTCCTTCGACCACCGGCTCGCTGACGGGGCCCAGGGCTCGACCTTCCTGGCGAACATCGCCGGAATCCTCGGCGACCCGGGCCTGGCGCTGCTCTTCTAGCCGATCTGCATCCTCCGCTTCGATCTGCACGGCCTGCAGCCGGTGCAGATGGCCGGAACGGTGCAGATTGGTCTCAGGGGTGCTCAGCCGGTCAGGTCCGGTAGGCGTCGCTGCGGGGGAGCACGTTCAGCACAGTGACGGTCCGGCGGCGGGACGCAGCGGTGCCCGTAGCCGTCGATCGACCGGCGCTATTTCAGGCTTCCGCTGACCAGGGCGTCCGGCTCCACCGGCCGGCCGGAGTCGACAAGATCCTGCAGCGCGTCGCCGTCGTCCCAGAGGTTCACGTTGAGCGCGGCGGCCACCGCGCCGTTCCGCAGCCAGAACGCGATGAACTCCCGCTGCTCCAGGTTGCCGCGGACCACCAGCCGGTCGCGGCCGGGATCGGCGAGCCCGCGGTACTCGCACCCCAGGTCGTACTGGTCGGAGAAGAAGAACGGCCGCTTCTCGTACGCCGCCGCCGCGCCGAGCAGGTTGCCGGCGACGTGCTCACCCTGGTCCTTGGCGTTGGCCCAGTGCTCGACCCGCACCCGCCGCCCGTACGCCGGGTGGTCATGGGCCGCGATGTCGCCGGCGGCGTAGATGTCCGGGTCGGAGGTGCGCAGGGTGGCGTCCACCGCCACGCCGCCCTCGGCCAGCTCCAGCCCGGCCGCATCGGCCAGCACCGTGTTGGGCAGCACCCCGACGCCGACCACCACCGTGTCGGCGGGGATGGCGACGCCGTCCGGCAACCGGACCTCCGACACCCGGCCGCCCTCGCCGCCGAAGCCGACCACCGTCGTACCGAGCCGCAGGTCCACCGCATGCTCACGGTGCAGGTCGGCGAAGGTAGCGCCGACCTCCTCACCGACCACCCGAAGCAGCGGCTGGGTCAGCGGCTCGACCACGGTCACCGAGGCTCCCCGGTGGCGAGCCGCGGCCGCCGACTCGCAGCCGATCCAGCCGGCGCCGACCACCACCACGTCGGCGCCGGCGGTGAACCGTTCGCGCAGCGCCAGCGAGTCCGGCAGCGTGCGCAGCGTGAAGATTCCGTCCAGATCCGCCCCCGGCGCGTCCAGCCGCCGCGGCGTCGACCCGGTGGCGAGCAACAGCTTGTCGTAGGGGTGGTCGGTTCCGCCGGCCACGACCACGTGCCGGTCCCGGTCGATCCGGGTCACCGTGGTGCCCCGGAGCAGCGCGATCCGCTGGTCGGCGTAGAAGGACTCGTCGCGGACCCAGTCCGGCTCGTCGGCCTCGCCGAGCAGCACCGCCTTGGACAGCGGCGGTCGCTCGTACGGCAGCTCGATCTCCTCGCCGATCAACGTCAGCTCGCCGGCGTACCCGAGCTCGCGCAGCGTGACCGCGGCGGAGGCTCCGGCGAGCGAGGCGCCGACGACGACGATGCGGGCGGGTTGGGCGGCTTCGACCATGGCCCCATGGTGCCCGATCGACGTAGGTTGTGAGCATCACCTTCGGCAATGGGCAAGGGGGCGCGCGCATGGTCGATCTCCGCTCGGTCCAGGCACAGAGTCGACGCCTGGGACTGGAGTGGCAGCCGGGGGAGACGGCCAACTCCAAGCTGAGTCGGCTGGCCGCCCGGGCGCGTACCGGCGCGGTCCCGCCGGGTGGGAAGCGGGCACTGAACGCCCGGGTGCGGGCCGCCGCCCGCGCCGACCACGACGGCGCCCGGGCCCTCGCCGCCCTGCCGCCGGCGGTGGACTGGCGCAAGAACGGCGGCAACTTCGTCACCCCGGTCAAGGACCAGGCCTTCTGCGGCTCCTGCGTGGCCTTCGGCACCATCGCCGTGCTGGAGTCGATGGTCAAGATCACCGGACAGGCACCGGGCCTCGCCGTGGACCTGTCCGAGGCCCACCTGTACTTCTGCTACGGGCCCGACCGCGGCGCCCTGCCGTGCCCGGACGGCGGCTGGTGGCCGGACGACTCCTTCGCCTGCCTGAGGACCGGCGTGGTCGACGAGATCGGGTTCCCCTACACCGACGAGGACCAGCCGTGCCGACTCGGACCGGATGCCACCAACCGGCGCACCACGGCCAGCAGCTTCGTGGTGCTGGACAAGGTCAGCGACATGAAGCGTCACCTGGCCACGGTCGGTCCGCTGGCGACCTGCTTCACGACCTACGAGGACTTCACCTTCTTCTATCGCGGCGGCGTCTACCGCTACAACGAGGAGACGTCGGGGGAGTACATCGGCGGGCACTGCGTGGCGATCATCGGCTACGACGACGCCCAGCGGTGCTGGATCGCGAAGAACTCCTGGGGCACCGAGTGGGGTGCCGGCGGGTTCTTCCGGATCGGCTACGGCGAGGTGGGCGTCGACGCGAGCATGTGGGGCATCACCGGGACGGTGAAGTCGCCGCTGCTCAGTAGCCTGCACGTGGTGGGGGCCCAGGCGAACGCGGTCCGGCACACCACGCGTACGCCGAAGCCGGCCTGGACGGCGTCGACCACGGTGCCCACGCCCCCGACGGCCGGTCCCTTCCGCAAGGTCAGCACGGCCGGGGCCGGGGCGGCGCTGCACGTCGTGGGCCTGGCCGACGAGGGTGGGGAGACGAACCTCTGGCACACCCTGCGCAAGGCGACCGGGCAGTGGCAGGCCGCCTTCGGCAACATCCGCGACACCGGAGCGAACCGGACCTTCTCCGCGGTGACCTGCGCGGCGACGGGGGCCAGCCTGCACGTGCTCGGGGTGGACAACGGCGTGCTCCGGCACACCATCCGCACCGCGTCGGGCTGGCGGCCGAACTTCACTCCGCTCAAGACCCCGGAGGGCGAAGGGCCGCTGACCGCCGTCGGCGCGGCCGCCGTCGAGGGTGCCCTGCACCTGGTGGCGGTGATCGACGGCGCGCTGTGGCACCGGCGGCGCAGCGCGGCCGGCACCTGGTCCGGGTGGACCAAGATCATCACGCCAACCGAGGCCGGTGCCTTCAGCACTGTGAGCTGCGCCGGCTTCAGCGAGTTCCTGCACGTCGTCGGCGTCGGCGCGAAGGGCCCGTCGAGCAACCTGTGGCACACCATCCGCAAGCCGGACGGGTCGCGGCAGACGGCGGTCACCAACATCCGCGACGCGGGCCGGGATCGCACGTTCAGCACCGCCAGCTGCGCCATCGTGGGACAGGACCTGCACGTGCTGGGGGTGGCCGGTGGGGACATCTGGCACACCGTGCGGACGGCGGCGCGGCGCTGGAAGGCGACGTGGGGAACGCCACCGGGCCAGGACGCGTTGACCGGCTTCGTGGCGGTGGCGGGAGCGGCCGTGCGATGACCGGATCGCCGCTGCGCGGGGACCAGGACCTCGACCTGGAGCTGGCCGTCGGGGAGAGCACTGAGCTGGCGCTGGCCAGCATGGGCACGGCCGGGTTCGTCTGGACGGCTGAGCTGGAGGGCGACGACGGGGTGGTCCGGGTGAGCCGGCGACGGGCCAGGCCGGAAGGGGGCAGCCCGCCCGGTCGGAGCACGGCCGAGCTGCTGAGGATCGTCGCCGCTGCTCCTGGTCACGCGGTGATCCGGCTCCAGCAGGCCCGGCCCTGGGAGCTGAACAAGGCGCCGCGGGCCTCCTTCGCGATCAACGTCTCCATCGCGCCGGCCACCTGATCCCTGCCCTGCCTCCATTTCCGCCGAAACCGGTCAGCTGCGACAGCGACCAGGGCTGATTTGCTGTCCCAACTGACCGGTTCCTCGGGAAATGGCGGAGAGGCTGAGGGGGTCCAACGGGTCAGTCGACGATCAGTGACCGTAGCTGAAGCCGCGGGCGGGAGGGGTAGGCCGGGATCTGGACGCATTCGCGACTCTGCCCTGATCCGCGGCCGGATTCGTCCGGGCCGACTACCGATCTGGGTCAGTGGCACTACTGAGATCCAGCCCGGCGACTACTCACCGGTCCGGCCGTCGGCCAGCTCCCGGACGATGTCCAGGTGGCCGACGTGCCGGGCGTACTCCTGCACCAGGTGCAGCAGGACCCGCTCCAGGGTGGCCGGCGGTTGACCCGCCCACCGATCACCCGGCTGCCCGATGGCGTCCAGGTCATGGCTCTGGACGATCTCCCGGGTGACGGCGGCCTGCTGGTGCAGGGCCTCGGACAGATTGGACAGACCTACGTCGGAGTCCACGTGCCAGCGGTCGTCTTGGCGATCGCCCCACGGGTCGGCCATCGGCTGCCCCAGGAAGCCCCAGACCAGCCAGCGCCGCTCGACGAAGACCAGGTGCTGCAGCAGCTCCAACGGGGCCCAGCCCGAGGGCAACCGGCTGGTCCGCAGGCCCTCCTCGCCGAGCCCGTCGAGCTTGTCCAGCACCACCGACCGGAAGTAGTCCAGGTACGCCAGCAGCGTCTCGGCGCGCGAGGACCGGGGAGTGGTGGGCTCGGGGAACGGCAGGCTCACCGGCCCAGGCTAGAAGGCCTCCTCAGGCAGGTCCATCACTGCGAGGTCGGTGGCCTCGGCGATCGCACGCTCGGCGGAGACCTTCGGCAGCACCGTGCGCGCGAACCACCGGGCGGAGGCGACCTTGCCCTCGTAGAAGGCCTTCTCGCCGGCCGGCAGGTCGGTGTTCAGCTTGTGCAGGGCGACCTCGGCGCCGCGCAGCAGCAGCCAGCCGCAGATCACGTCGCCCAGGGTCATCAGCAGCCGGGTGGTGTTCAGCCCGACCTGGTAGATCTGCCGCGGGTCGCCGCCGGTGGCCGAGGTGGTCAGGTCGCCGACCATGTTGGCGACGATCGAGCCGGCGTCCTCCAGCGCGGTCTGCAGCAGTGCTCGCTCCTCCTTGAGCTGGCCGTCGGCGTCCTGGCCGCGTCCGGTAGAGCCACTCTCCGCAGCCAGCCACGCGCCGATCTGCTCCGACAGGTCACCCAGCGCCCGGCCCTGGTCCCTGACGATCTTGCGGAAGAACAGGTCCTGGCCCTGGATCGCCGTGGTGCCCTCGTACAGGGTGTCGATCTTGGCGTCGCGGACGTACTGCTCGAGCGGGTAGTCGGTCAGGTAGCCCGAGCCGCCGAAGATCTGCAGCGACTCGGTGCCCAGCAGCACCCACGAGCGCTCGGACCCGTACCCCTTGACGATCGGCAGCAGAAGGTCGTTGAGCCGGACGGCCGCCTCGTCGGGCACGCCGGTCGCCCGGGCGATGGCGACCCGGTCCTGGATGCTGGCGGTGAAGAGCACCAGCGCCCGCAGCCCCTCGGCGGACGCCTTCTGATTCATCAGCGATCGGCGCACGTCGGGGTGGTGGGTGATAGTCACCCGGGGCGAGGCCTTGTCCGCCGCCCGGGTCAGGTCGGCTCCCTGGACGCGGGTCTTGGCGTACTCCAGGGCGTTCAGGTAGCCCGTCGACAGGGTGGCGATGGCCTTGGTGCCGACCAGCATCCGGGCGTGCTCGATGACCGAGAACATCTGCGCGATCCCGTTGTGCACCTCCCCGAGCAGCCAGCCCACCGCGGGAGTGCCGTCGCCGAAGGTCATCTCACAGGTGACGGAGGCCTTGATGCCCATCTTGTGCTCGAGGTTGGTGGCGTAGACGCCGTTGCGCTCACCGGTGAGCTCGCCCGTCTCCAGGTCGAAGTGGTACTTCGGCACGATGAACAGGCTGAGGCCCTTGGTCCCCGGCCCGCCGGCTCCCTTGACGCCGACCGGCCGGGCCAGCACCAGGTGCACGATGTTCTCACTCAGGTCGTGCTCACCGGCGGTGATGAAGCGCTTGACGCCCTCGAGGTGCCAGGTCCCGTCGGGCTGGGGCGTCGCCTTGGTCCGCCCGGCGCCGACGTCGGAGCCGGCGTCCGGCTCGGTCAGCATCATGGTCGCGTTCCACTCGCGCTCGATCATCAGCTTGGCGATCTTCCTGTCCCGCTCGGTGCCGTACGCCCAGAGCACGGACGCGAACTTCGGCCCGGCGCTGTAGAGGCAGACCGCCGGGTTGGATCCGAAGTTGAGCTCGCTGACCGCCCACTGAACGGAGTGCGGGGTGACTTGACCACCGAGCTCCGTCGGCAGCTCCAGGGCCCAGGCGCCGGAGTCCATCAGCGCCTTGAACGAGGTCTTGAACGCCTCGGGCAGCGTTACCGAGTGGGTCTGGGGGTCGAAGACCGGCGGCTCGTGCTCGCCGATCGCGAAGGTCTCGGCCAGCTTGGTCCGGGCCAGGTGGTCCGCTTCGGCCAGGATGGCCGAGACGGTCTCCCGGTCGAGGTCGGCGTACGGCTCGCGGCCGAGGATGGACTCCAGGTCCAGCACCTCGAACAGGTTGAACTCGATGTCGCGGACGTTGGAGCGGTAGTGCGTCACGAATAGTTCTCCCACCTAAGTTACTGGCCAGTAACTTACAGTATGCTACTCGTCAGTAACCACGATCAAGCGTGATGCGGCTGCCGGCTCTCTCAGGGGCCGACGGTGATCCTCAGGTGCGAGGCGAGGTTGGGGGCCAGCTCGGTCAGCTGGCTCTCGGTGATCCAGGCACCGGCCAGCCCGGCCACGTCGGTGATTCCACGGAGGTCGGTCTGGCGCAGATCGACGTCGGTCAGCCGCGCCCCGGACACGGTGAGGGTGTCGATCCGGCAGCCGTCGAGGGCCAGCCGGGTCACCGAGGCGGAGGAGAGGTCCAGCTCGTCGACGATGCAGTCGACGAACCGGACGTCCCGCCACTCGGCCGCCCGCGCGTTCAGGTAGCCGATCTTGCACCCGGTCACGCTGACCGCCCGCCAGTTCCCGTCGTAGAGCTCCGCGGAGCCGATCCGGCCGCCGGTCACCTCGACCCGTTGCCAGGTGCTCCGGGGAGCGACGAGCTCCGAGACCTCCAGACCGGTCATCGTCACCTCGGTCAGATGGGCACCACGCAGCGAGGTGCCGTCGAGGTTGACCCGCCGGAAGGCGCAGCCGGTGAAGGCCCAGAACTCCCGGTCGGCCTCGCTCCAGTCCAGGTCCTCGTACCGCTCGCCTTCGCGGACGTCGCCGGTGTCCTGCGGCTCGATCAGCTTCGGCAGCTCGACGGGGTCCAGATTCGGCGGCTCCGGTCCACTTCGCTCGGTCACGGGACAACAGTGCACCACGCGCGCCGGCACCGGTCCCGGTAGCGTTCGCAGCGTGACCGACGCCGCTGCCCTGCTGGTCGACTCCTTCTCGCGCATCCGGGATCTTGTCGAGGAGCTGACCGACGGGTTGACCGAGGAGGGATCGACCTACCGGCCGGCGCCGGAGGCCAACACGCCGGGCTGGCTGCTCTGGCACCTGATCCGGGTCCAGGACGACCACGTCGCCGGTCTGGCCGGCGTGCAGCAGGCGTGGCCCGAGTGGCGGGACCGGTTCGCGCTGCCGTTCAGCGACTGGGCCACCGGCTACGGCCAGGGCCGGGACGAGGTGGGCGCCGTCCGGGTGTCCGGCGAGCTCCTGGCCGGCTACCACGCCGACGTCCACGAGCTGACCCTCGGCTACGTCGAGCAGATCACTGGCGACGAGCTGGCCCGGGTGGTCGACACCAACTGGGACCCACCGGTCACGGCGGGGGTCCGACTGGTCAGCGTGCTCGGCGACGTGCTGCAGCACCTGGGCCAGGCGGCGTACGTCCGGGGGCTGGCCGAGCGCGCGTCCGGGGAGCATCAGGAGAACCCGGCGTGACACGATCACAGCCATGACCGCCGTCTGGGTGCTGAACGGCCCCAACCTCAACCTGCTCGGCGTCCGCGAGCCCGAGACGTACGGCACCGCGACCCTGGCCGACGTCGAGAAGGACTGCCGGAAGGTCACCGACGAGCTGGGCTGGGACCTGGACTTCCGGCAGACCAACGCAGAGGGCGAGCTGGTCGACTGGGTACAGCAGGCCGGCGCGGCCCAGCGCGCCGGCGAGCTGGTCGGCGTGGTGCTGAACGCCGGCGCCTACACCCACACCAGCATCGCTCTGGCCGACGCCATCGCCGGCGGAGGGGTCCGGGTGATCGAGGTGCACATCAGCAACGTGCACGCCCGCGAGCCGTTCCGGCACCACTCCTACGTGTCGGCCCACGCAGCCGGGATCATCGTGGGCCTCGGCATCGCCGGCTACCCGCTGGCCATCCGGGCGCTGGCCGCTACGTCGCAGGGCTGACCACGACACTCCACTCCGCGCCACTTGAGGGTGGGTCGCGCTACGCGCACCTAGCGCGAAGCACCCTCAGCTAGCGCGAAGTGGGGCCACCCAGAGGCGGGTCTGTACGCCGTCGCCGATCGCCGCGTACAGGCGGTCGCCGCGCACGCTGGCGTCCTGGACCGTCCCGTCCGGACCGGCGATGGTCGTCCAGCCGCCGTCGCCCAGCAGCAGCAGCGTCGTCTTGCCGCCGGAGCTGGACAGCACCCCCGGACGCCCCTGGGCCACTATCGCCCGTGGGCCAGGGCCGTCCACTTCGACCGGCTGGGCCGGAAGTCCGCTCTCCCGGCCCGCGCCGCCGCTCGCCGGGAGCCGCCACAGGGCGACCTGCCCGTCGGCATGGCCGGCGACCCAGCAGCCCTCGGCGCAGGCCACCGACAGCGCCTCGCTGGTCTTGCCCGGCTCCGGCAGCCGAACCAGCTGCCAGCGCGCCTTCGCGCCGGAACGGGTCCAGACCGCCGCGCTCTGCTGCACCCCGTCCGGGAAGGTGATCACCGAGCCACTGATGATCATGGTTGAGCCGTTGCCCGCCGCAGCCCGCGGGGCGACCTGCACCTCCCGGGTGTTGGCCAGCGGGGTGCCGGCCGAGCTCTCCCGCTTCCACAGCGTTCCGGTCAGCCGCCAGACTGCCGCGTCCAGCCCGGTCCCGTCGGCGGAGGACCAGCTGCCGGCGATCGCGGGGCCGTCGCTGGTCTGGACCACGTCGAGCAGGCCGCCGGCCTCCCAGCCGCCGAAGGTGTAGAAGCTCTGCGGGTACTCCACCAGGCCGTCAGTCGTCGAACCCTGCCAGGTCGTCCAGCGGAAGTTGGAGTGCGCGCCGCCGTGGGCCCGGCCCAGGGCGTACACCGTGCGGCCGTCGGTGGCCAGCGAGGACAGGTCGGCGATCTTGGCGTAGGGGCTGGTGGGCTTCAGGGCCAGCGGAGTGACCGCGCCGTCCGCGGTGACCGCGACCATGCCGGGGTGCTCACCGCCGGTCGTGCTCCGCCCCCCGACCAGCAAGGTCTCCCCGGCGAGGGCCAGCGAGGAGGGGATGAGGCCGTCGGGCAGCGCGACTGCTGACCAGTCCAGGGTGCGGTCAGAGCCGGTAGACGGTGCCGGGCTCGCCGTGCACGCGGAGACGATCAGCAGGCCGACCAGGGCCAGGACCAACCGGACACGGCGCGACATCTCGGCTGCGAGTTTAGACTCCGCCACTTCGAGACCTTCTGTGCAAGAGTTGCCCTAGCGCACGCACGATGTCGGGGAGTCTGTGATGCTCGCACCCCTCCTGGTTACCGAGGACCCGTACGCGGCCGCCTCGGTCTTCAGCCAGGCGGGTTGGAAGTTCGAGTACGAGACGGCCCGTAGCGGCGGCCTCCCGCGCGCCTGTGTCTCGCTGGCCCTGGCCCGGGTCATCCTGGTCACCAGAACCTCGCGTCCGGTGGACGCCGTGCCGCGCGGGCTCGGGGTGGAGCTGCAGCTGCACGTCCCGCCGCATGAGCTGAGCGGGCTGTTCCTGCTGCACCGGGCCACCGGGGTGGCGGTGAGCGACCTACGCCAGGTGTCGTCGGCGGAGCGCGGGTTCTCCGCGGAGATCGTCGGCTACCGGTTCTTGATCATCGGTGGCGAACCGGACCCCGACCTGGCGCTGATCGGGACCGACCCGCGGATCGCCGCCCTGGCCGACGGGCTGCGGCAGCGGGACGGGCTGGAGAGCCTGACCGACACCGGGTTGCGCCTGGCCGAGAGCTCCGGCGAGAGCGTCCGCCGGCTGCGGCGGGCCCTGGGCAACGGGCTGGACCGGCAGAGCTCGGCCGAGGTCGGCGACCAGCTGGCCGAGGTGCTGATCGCTGCCGCCATCCTGGCCCGCCAGCTCGGCGTCGACCTCGACCGGGCCGTCGAGGACCGGCTGGGTAGTCCCGCCTGGCGCAGTCGTCGGCGCTGATCAGTACCCATCGTGCGGGCCGCGTAACAAAACCGCAGTTCCGAAGGTGACAAGGAAATTCCCGGCGTTTCGCCGCTGTCGCCACGCGCTTGTTCCGCTGGTCCGGTGCACTAGCCTTACCTCGTTTGCATGCCCCGTCGCGGACACAGGAGATCAATGAGCGACGACATCGATGGCGACCCGTCTGACGCCTTCGAAACCCACCACGAGGCCAGCGAGGTCAGCTACGCCGAGCAGTTCTACCCGGCCCGGCCCAAGCGGCTGCGCCCGCGGGCCCGGCTGCGGCTGTTCCCGCGGCTGATCGGCGGACGCAATGGACGCTCGTACGGGGGCAACCCGGCGTACGTGAAGTGGCTCAAAGAGCAGTCGATGCTGGCCGACGCCCAGGATTTCGCGACCCACTTCTCCGGTAAGGGCAGCATGTGGCAGAACCCGTTCGCCAACCCCGACCCCCGCGCCGCGGTGGAGAAGGCCTCGGTCTGGTTCACCGCGTACCCGATCTCCATGATCACCAAGCCGGGCACGTCGTTCCTCGGCGCCCTGGGCGATGAGGACCTGTGGGCCGCCTTCGAGCAGATCGGCATCGACGGCCTCCACACCGGTCCGGTGAAGAAGGCCGGCGGCATTCTCGGCTGGGAGTCCACCCCCAGCGTGGACGGCCATTTCGACCGGATCAGCACCTCCATCGACGACGCATTCGGGACCGAGGAGGAGTTCCGCACTATGTGCGAGGTGGCGGCGAGCCACCTGGGCCTGGTGCTGGACGACATCGTGCCCGGACACACCGGCAAGGGCGCGGACTTCCGGCTGGCCGAGATGAAGATCGGGGACTACCCCGGGATCTACCACATGGTGGAGATCGACGAGAAGGACTGGCACCTGCTGCCCACGGTGAGCCGGGGCCGGGACTCGGTCAACCTCGACTTGGAGGCCGAGGACCAGCTGGCCAAGCACGGCTACATCATCGGCCGGATGCAGCGGGTGATCTTCTACGAGGCCGGCGTCAAGGACACCAACTGGAGCGCCACCGCGCCGGTTGAAGGGCCGGACGGCGTCAGGCGCCGCTGGGTCTACCTGCACTACTTCAAGGAGGGCCAGCCCTCGATCAACTGGCTGGACCCGACGTTCGCCGGGATGCGGCTGGTGATCGGCGACGCGCTGCACTCCCTCGGCGACCTGGGCAGTGGCGCGCTGCGGCTGGACGCCAACGGCTTCCTCGGGGTGGAGAAGAGCTCGGAGGACTCCCCGGCCTGGTCGGAGGGCCATCCGTTGTCGGAGGCGGCCAACCAGCTCATTGCCAGCATGGTCCGCAAGGTGGGTGGGTTCACCTTTCAGGAGCTCAACCTCACCATCGACGACATCAAGTCGGGTTCGGAGCGGGGTGCCGACCTGTCGTACGACTTCGTCAACCGGCCCGCCTACGTGCACGCCCTCGCGACCGCCGACACCGAGTTCGTCCGGCTGACCCTCAACCTGTCCCGGCAGCACGGGGTGGAGCCAGCCTCGCTGGTGCACGCCCTGCAGAACCACGACG
>DATHBQ010000359.1:0-6224 GCA_035296105.1 Propionibacteriaceae bacterium
CCTGGTCCGTCGGCGCCGACCCGGAGGCCACCTCCAGCTTGCGCAGCGCCCGGTCCACGGCGTCGCGCTGGCCCGGCCCGGCGATCTCCCGCAGCGTCCGCAGTCCCAGCACCAGGGCCAGCGCCTCGTCGGCGGAGAGCCGCAGCGGCCGGGTGAGGTAGTCGGCGTTGCTCAGGTGGATGACACCCTCGCCCTCCACGGCATCCATGTCGATGTCGATCAGGTCGCCCGGCGCCAGGCCGGGCAGCCCGCACATCCACAGCACGTTCAGGTCCTCGCGGAGCGTCTTGAGGCTGATCCCGAACGCCGCGGCCACGTCGGTCATGGCCACCCCGTCGTGCTCGCGGAGGTAGGGAACCAGGCTCAGCAGCCGCCGGACCTGGGCCTGCGAGCTCACGCTGCGCTGGCGGTCCTGGCGACCGCGCGCAGTGCGCGGATCACCGAGTCCCGCAGCTCGGCCGGGGCGAGCACGACCACGTCCGCCCCGTGCTGGACGATCTCCTCGGCCAATGACCACCGGTCGCCGTAGCCCACGGCGAACGCCTCGAAGCCGTTCGGCAGCTCGGTCCCGGCCGTCGCCGGCTCACCGTGCCGGACCAGGGCGGGGGCCCGGCCCTTGCGGATGGCCAGCAAGGCGGTCTCGGTCGGCTCCTGCGGTGCCAGCCGCCGGGCCAGCGCCCGCAGGTCCAGGTCGGCCGGCACGGCGTACGCGCCCGGCCGGGACACCTTGCGGGGCCGGTCGGCGATCCGGGACAGCTTGAACATCCGGGTCGCATCCCGGTCCACGTCGTGGCCGATCACGTACCAGCGGCCCTTGGCGGCCGTCAGCCCCCACGGCTCGAGGGTGCGCCGTTCCCCGTCGCGATAGGTGAAGCTCACCCGGGTGCGCTCCAGTACCGCGCTCCACAGCGGGTCGAAGCTGGGCTCGGTGGCCTGCACCGACGGGGCCAGCGCCGACAGCTGGGCGGTGTCGGGCTCGATCCCGGCGGCGCGCAGCTTGGCCAGCGCGCTGCGGGTGGAGTCCGCGACGCTGGCGTGCTGCCAGACCCGGGCCGCGACCCCGACCACGGACGCCTCCTCGGCGTCCAGGTCGATGGCCGGGAGCGAGAACTCGCTGGGCCGGATCCGGTAACCCGGCTCGTCGTCGAAGAGCACGTCGAAGCTGCCGACCTCGATCGGCACCCCCAGCGCCCGCAGCTCGTCCTTGTCCCGCTCGAAGGTGCGCTCGAACGCACTGTCGGAGAGGTCGTGGTAGCCCTCCACCGCCTCACGGATCCGGTCCTTGGTGAGGTACCGGTCGGCGACCAGCAGGCAGATCGTGAGGTTGAGGATCCGCTCCGTCTTGCGGGTGGTCATCCTTGTGGTCTACTTCCTCACCGAATTTGTTCGCAGCAGCACGCTACCAGGGGCGGAGGGACGTGGCCGGTCACCGCGGAGCGGGTCGCTACGCACCCAGCCCGACCGGTGAGCTGCACCTGGGGAACCTGCGTACGGCGGTGCTGGCCTGGCTGTTCGCCCGGTCGACCGGACGCCGCTTCCTGCTCCGGATCGAGGACCTGGACGCCGGACGCGTGCGCCCCGGACTGGCCGAGCAGCAGACCGCCGACCTGGTGGCGCTCGGACTGGACTTCGACCCGCCCACCCTGGTCCAGTCGGCCCGGGCCGAGGCGTACGCCGACGCCGTGGACCGGCTGGCGGGACGGGTGTTCGAGTGCTTCTGCACCCGCCGGGAGATCGCCGAGGCGGCCAGCGCCCCGCACGGCACGGTGCCCCGCTACCCCGGTACCTGCCGGAACCTGACCGCCGAACAGCGGGCCGAGCGCCGGCGCACCCGGACGCCGGCGCTGCGGCTGCGCGCCGACGGCACCGAGCAGACGATCCACGACGCCCTCCACGGCTCGGTGACCGGAGCGGTCGACGACATCGTGGTCCGGCGCAACGACGGGACCGCGGCTTACCACCTGGCGGTGGTGGTGGACGACGGGGACACCGGCGTGGACCAGGTCGTCCGCGGCGACGACCTGCTGTCGTCGGCAGTGAGCCAGGCCTACCTGGCCCGGCTGCTCGGGTACCCGGTGCCGACGTACGCCCACGTGCCGCTGGCCGTCAACGCCCAGGGCCGTCGGCTGGCCAAGCGGGACGGTGCGGTGACCCTGGCCGATCTGGCCGTCCTCGGGCAGTCCCCGGTCCAGGTGCTGGGGCTCCTCGCCACCTCGCTCGGCCTGCCGCCGGCGGCCAGGGTGGCCGAGCTGCTGCCCTCCTTCGATCCGGTCGGGCTGCCCCGTACGCCCTGGGTGGTCTCCCCGGTTAGGGTCGGCCTGTGATCATCTGGGCCGACGGCGAGGTGACCGAGGTGCGCGGGCGCTGGCCCGGCGCGGTCGAGCTCACCGCCACCCGATCCGATGCCGCCGGCACCGTCCGGGCGCTGGCCTACACCGACCTGACGCCGGCCCCGGCCGTCGGCGACCGGGTGCTGCTCAACGTCGCGGCCCTGGACCGCGGCCTGGGCACCGGCGGGTACGCCCTGGTGGTCGCGGTCCTCGACGGCGCCGGGCGGGTCGCCGCCCAGCCGCCGCAGCCGGCGGGTCACCTGGTCAAGGCCCGATACCTTCCGCTGCAGGCCATGGTGGCCGGGGCGGACGAGCAGGGCTCGCCGCACCACGAGCTGCTCCGGGACGCCGACTCGCTGGACGGGCTCCCGGTGGTGGTGGCCGACCTGCACTCCGCCCTGGCGCCCATCGCCCTCGCCGTGGCGGCCGACCGACCCGGGACCCGGGCGGTGTACGTGATGAGCGACCAGGGCGCCCTCCCGCTGGCGTTCTCCCGCAGCTACGCCGAGCTGCGGCAGGCCGGGCTGCTGGCCGGGTCGGTCACCGTCGGCCAGGCGTTCGGCGGTGACCTGGAGGCGGTCACCGTGCACTCCGGGCTGCTGGCCGCCCGGCTGGCCCTCGACGCCGACCTGGTGGTAATCACCCAGGGTCCGGGCAACCTCGGCACCGGCACCCGCTGGGGCTTCTCCGGCGTGGCGGCCGGCGAGGCGGTCAACGCGGCGGCCGTGCTCGACGGTCGTCCGGTCGGGTCGCTGCGGGTCTCCGCGGTCGATCCACGAGACCGGCACCGCGGCGTCTCGCACCACAGCCTGACGGCGTACTCCCGGGTGGCGCTGATGCGCTGCGCCATCGCGATCCCGGACTTCGCCGCCGAGCCGGGGCTGGAGGGTCTCGTCGAGTCCGTCGCTCGGGCCGCCGCCGTGCTGGAGCAGCGACACGAGCTGGTACCTGTCGACCTGACCGGCCTGCTCAGCCTGCTGACCGGGTCACCGATCCGGCTGTCCAGTATGGGTCGCGGCGTGGCTGATGACCCGGGCTACTTCCTGGCCGCGGCTGCCGCCGGACGGCACGCCGCCGGGCTGCTGGGCGCGACTGCATCGATCAGCGAGAGGGCGGACCTCCTTCAACACCCGGAGGACGACCGAGGAGCTACTGCGCCGCCTGGCTGAACAGGATGTCGACGACCATCACCAGGGTCTCCTGCGGGGCGATGGAAGGGGTGGGGTTGCCGTCCGGGTAGCCCTCGGCCGGCGGGATGACCAGCAGCACCCGGCTGCCCACGGTCTGCCCGGTCAGACCCTTGACCATGCCGGGCAGCAGCCCGGAGAGGGCCGCGGTGGCCGGCTCGCTGCTGTAGGACTCCTCCAGCAGCTTGCCGTCGCTCCAGCGGACCCAGCGGTAGTCGAAGGTCACCTGGTCGTTCTCACCGACCTTCTTGCCCTTGCCCTTGATCAGCGGCTGCACCTGCAGGGTGGTCGGCGGGTCGGTCTTCGGCACGGTGATCTCCGGAGCGCCGCCCTTCTCGGTGACGGTCGGCAGACCGGCCTTCGGCTGGACCGGCGCACCCTCCGGTCCGTCGAGCTGCACGGTGACCAGGTCGACGACGAAGATGAGGGTGTCGCCCACCTCGATGCCGGCCTGCGGGTTGCCGCCGGAGGCGTCGTAGCCGTCGGAGCCCGGCATGGCGATGAGCACCCGGCTGCCCTGCCGCTGCCCGACCAGACCCTTGCTGAAACCGGGCACCACCTGGGCGAGGCTGAAGGCGATCGGCGTCCCCCGGCTGAAGGACTCGTCGAAGGTCTCGCCGGTGCGCCCGTCCACGCCGTAGTAGTTGACCTCGACGGTCTGCCCGGCCTTGACCACCGCGCCCTCGGAGGGTGTGATCACCTCGGTCCGGGTCTTGTCGATGGCCCACGGCGACTTCACGGTGACCTTCGGCGCCTGGCCGTACCCACCGGTCACCTTGACGGCGTCGAGGTTGTCGGAGGCCTTGATCGGCTTCGGCGTCGGGGTGGGGCTCGGCGTGGCGCTCGGGGTGGCCGACGGCGCAGAGCTGCTGGCTGGCGCCGACGGTGATGCGCTCGGGGTGGCCGGGTCTTCCTCGCCGCACGCCGAGAGCAGGAGCGCGGTGGACAGTCCGAGAGCGGTCAGGACCTTGGCCGGCGAGAAGCGCACCGGTAGACCTTACCCGCCGTACGCGGCCCTCCGGACTCGGTTCTCAGCGGGCTTCGCGGAGGTGGGCCACAGCTCGGCGAAGTGGTGCACCGGGCCGTGGCCGCCGCCGACCGCGAGCTCGGCACCGTGCTGGATCGCCTGGCTCAGCCAGCGCTTGGCCCGATCGGTGGCCTCCTCCCAGTCGGCGACCTGGGGCCGCAGGGTGGCCAGGGCCGAGGACAGCGCGCAGCCGGTGCCGTGGGTGTTGGGAGTGTCCACCCGGGGTGCGGCGAACTCGACGACCGACCGCCCGTCGCTCAGCCGGCCGCCCGCGTCCACCAGCGCATCCGTGGCGACCTCACCGCCCAGGTGGCCGCCCTTGGCCAGCACCAGGACCCCGTACGTCGCCGAGACGGCCAGCGCCTGGCCGACCAGGTCGGGCCACTCGGTGGCGGTGGCGACGTCGGCGAGCACGGCCAGCTCGGGCGCGTTCGGCGTGATCAGGTCGACCCGGTCGAAGAGTGCGCGGATGCCGACCTCGGCCTCCACGTCCAGCAGCCGGTCACCACTGGTGGCCACCATCACCGGGTCGAGGACGACCACCGGCGGCCGGACCGCCGTCAGCCACTCGCCCACCGTGGCCGCCACCTCGGCCGTGCCCAGCATGCCGATCTTCACCGCGTCGATGGTGATGTCGTCGCTGATCGCGTGGAGCTGGTCGGCCAGGAAGCTGGGAGGCGGCACGTGCACGCCGCGGACGCCCCGGGTGTTCTGCGCCGTCAAGGCGGCCACGGCACCCATCCCGTAGCCGCCGTTGGCCGCCACCGACTTGATGTCGGCCAACAGTCCGGCGCCACCGGACGGGTCGGTGCCGGCGATGCAGAGGACGCGGGGCGCGGGCATCATGCCGCGGCCGCCCAGGCCCGGGCCAGCTCGGCCGTGGTCGCCCGTGGGTCGGCGGCCCCGCAGATGGCCGAGATCACCGCGACCCCGGCTGCACCGGCCGCGCGCAGGCCGGGGACGTCGGCGACCGTGATCCCGCCGATCGCCACCGCCGGCAGGAACGTCGACCGCGCCAGCGCGGCGAAACCGTCGACGCCCAGCGCGGGCGCGGCATCGGCCTTGCTGGCCGTCGTGTGCACCGAGCCGATGCCGACGTAGTCGACCCGGGCGACCTCGCGGCCGGCCCCGAACAGCTCGCTCGGGGTGTTGGTGGTCAACCCGATCACCGCTTCCGGACCGACCAGATCGCGGACCGTAGCGACCGGTAGGTCCTGCTGCCCGACATGGACCCCGGCCACCCGGGCACCGGCGTGCCGGGCGGCCAGGAAGACGTCCACGCGGTCATTGACGAACAACGCCACCGACTCGGGCAGCACCGCCGCGACCTTCAGCACCGTGTCGAGGAACACTCCGGCGTCGGCTTCCTTCTCCCGCACCTGCACCGCGGTGGCGCCGCCGGCGACCGCGGCCGCCACCAGGTCGACGAGGTCGTGACCGGCGGCCGTCGCCTGAGATTTGTCGGTGACCAGATAAATTGACAAGTCAGCTGACATCGAAGCGAGCCCGTTCGGCGACCGTCTCGGGCGTGACCGTGGCGAGGGCATCCAGGAACGCCACGGCGAAGGACCCCGGTCCCTGGCTCCGCCATGCGGCCACCTCCGCCGCGAGCGTGTAGTGGGCGACCGCGGCCGCGGTGCTGGCCAGCCGGTCGTCGTCCCCGGCGGCGTACGCGGCCAT
>DATHBQ010000360.1:0-2179 GCA_035296105.1 Propionibacteriaceae bacterium
GATGCCGAGGCGCTGCCGTACGCCGACGCGGAGTTCGACGTCGTGCTCTCCAGCATCGGCGTGATGTTCGCGCCGCACCACCAGCAGGCCGCCGACGAGCTCGTCCGGGTCTGCCGGCCGGGCGGGACCATCGGGGTCCTGAGCTGGACCCCGGAGGGCTTCATCGGGCAGGTGTTCGCGGTGATGAAGCCGTACGCGCCGCCGCCCCCGCCCGGAGCCTCGCCGGCGCCGTTGTGGGGACGGGCCGACCACGTCCGCGCTCTGTTCGGAGACCGGGTGACCGACCTGGTGGCCCACCAGCAGGGTCTGCGGGTCGAGCGGTTCACCGATGGAGCGGAGTTCCGCGACTTCATGAAGGCCAACTACGGCCCGACCATCGCCGTCTACCGCTTCATCGCCGATGATCCCGCCAAGGTCGCCGGGCTGGACGCCGATCTGGCGGCCCTGGGCGACCGGTTCCTGGCCGACGGCACGATGCACTGGGAGTACCTCCTGGTCACCGCCCGCCGGGCCTGAGCCGGCCACGGATCCCGATGCGGGGGCCGGATCCCGGCCCTCGCACCACCTCCGAACTGCCTGGCTCACTCACTCCTCGACAGGAGCTCCATCATGTACACCCTCCACTCCGCAAGCCTCCCGCCCTACGACGCCGGGCTGAGCCGGCACGCGGCCGAGCGTCACGCCCTCCTGACCGCGGTCAAGGAACGCCGGGCCCAGGGTCGGAGTTCGGCACCGCGCCGGCGCACCGGCGTGATCGTCAGCCGGCCGCTGGCGGTCCACGTCGGGTCCGGTAGCCGGAGATGACCCCGACGGATCCGGCCGATCCCGCTACCCGCCGACCCGACGGCGTCGTGCTGACCAGCCTGCTGCTCGGCACGTTCGTCGCCGGGTCGGCCGAGGTGCTCACCGTCGGACTCCTGCCCCTTCTCTCGCCCGCTCTCGGCGTCTCCGTCGCGGCCGCCGGAGGACTGTTCAGCGCGTACGCCCTCGGGCTCGCGCTGGGCGGCCCGTTGCTGACCGCCGCGACGATCCGGCTGGACCGTCGGCCCGTCCTCGTGGGGTCGATGGCACTGTTCGCCCTGCTGACCGTCACCCCCGCGGTCCTCCCGCACTTCGGCTGGTTCCTCGCCGTCCGGCTCGCGACCGGAGCGTTGCAGGGCCTGTTCCTGGCCGCGGCGTTCTCCACCGCCACGGCCCTCGTCCCCAAGGAGCGTGTCGGACGGGCCCTCGGGGTGGTCATCGCCGGGTTCTCGATCTCGACCGTGCTCGGTCTGCCCCTGGGCGTCGTCGCCGGCTCCGTCGTCGGCTGGCGGGGAGCGCTCCTGTTGACCGGTGGCCTGGGGCTGCTGGCCGCCGGCCTGCTGCTCGCGGTGGTCCCGGGCGTTCCGGGCAGCCCCCTGTCGATCATGAGCGGGCTGCGGCATGCTATGGCGCCGCCCGTCCTGGCGATGCTCGCCCTGAGCCTGACCTTGTTCGCGGCCCCCGGTGCGGTGATGAGCTTCCTGATGCCGTTGCTGGAGGAGGTCACGGGAATGTCCGGCCCGCTGGCCGGCATGCTCCTGATGGCGTACGGCCTGGCCAACGTGGCGGGCTCCTTCCTCGGCGGCCGGCTGGCCGACGCCGGTGCGGCTCGGGCCCTGGTCCTGGTCACGCTCGGTCTTGCCGCGTCGTCCGCGGTGCTGCTCATCGGGCGGACCTCGCCCGCGCTGGCGGTCGGCGCGCTCCTGGCCTGGGCCCTGTTTGCCTCGAGCGCCCCGCCGTCGGTGCAGTCCCGGTCGATGAGCCTCGCCGGCCCGGCCGGCGGCCTCGTCGCCTCGCTTCCCGCCTCCGCGGCCAGCGCGGGCATGGCTCTCGGCTCGACGCTCAGCGGGGCCGCCTTCACCGCGGCCGGACCCGCGGCCGTGGTCGTCACCGGGATGACGCTCGCACTGGGGGCCCTCGCCGTCGCGGTGGCGACCCGCCGGCTGCGACCCCCGGTCGACCCCTCGACACCGGCCGCACCCGCTCGACCGGAGGCGGAGACCGTTCTGGCCGCCTGAGCCCGCTTAGGCTTCGCCGCGTGGGAACGACCGGTCGGTCCGCGAGCGTGGTCCTGGTCCACCGCGGCGCGGTCCTCGGGCGGCTGCGAGCGGTGGAACTGGAGATGCCGTGGTGGCCGGAGGCGCACGACCTGGTGGCG
>DATHBQ010000361.1:0-10997 GCA_035296105.1 Propionibacteriaceae bacterium
GGCCACCACGTAGGTGTTGGTCTGCCACGGCCCGGCGGGAAAAGACGCAACGAGCACGCAGGCGAGCGTATCGGGCAGGATGGATGCATGACCGAGAGCGGGCGGAACGCGGGCGACCCGGCCTCCTTCGGCCGCGTGGACCCCGACGGCACGGTCTACGTCCGCACCGCCGAGGGCGAGCGTAGCGTCGGCCAGGTCCCGGACGTGCCGGCCGAGGAGGCCATGGCCTTCTTCACCCGGCGCTTCGCGGCGCTGGAGCTCGAGGTCAACCTGCTGCACACCCGGATCACCGCCGGCGCCCTCTCTCCGGATGACGCGATGAACTCGGTCCGCACCGTACGCGCCTCCGTGGCCGGGGCGAACGCGGTCGGCGACCTGGACGGACTGCTGGCCCGGCTGGACGGCCTGCTCCCGGTGATCGCCGCGCAGCGGGCGGCCCGGCGGGCCGAACGGTCCCGGCAGCAGGAGGAGACCCGGGCGACCAAGGAGCAGTTCGTCCGCGAGGCCGAGCGGCTGGCCGCCGGCAACGACTGGCGCGGCGGGGTCAACCGGTTCCGGACCCTGCTCGACCAGTGGAAGGCGCTGCCCCGGCTGGACCGGGCGACCGACGACGAACTGTGGCACCGCTTCTCCACCGCCCGCACCGCCTACACCCGCCGCCGCAAGGCCCAGTTCGCCAAGGAGAACGAGGCCCGGGAGGCGGCCCGGGTGACCAAGGAGCAGCTGGTGGCCGAGGCCGAGGCGCTCGCCGGCTCGACCGACTGGGGTCCGACGACCGGCGCCTACCGGGACCTGATGACCCGGTGGAAGGCGGCCGGTCCGGCACCCCGCGGGATCGACGAGGCCCTGTGGAAGCGGTTCCGAGCCGCCCAGGACACCTTCTTCGGGGCCAAGCAGGCGACCCTGAACCAGCAGGACACCGAGTTCCGGGCCAACGCCGAGGCCAAAGAGGCGCTGCTGGTCGAGGCCGAGGCGTTGCTGCCGGTACGCGATCTCCGCGCGGCCAAGGCGGCCTACCGTGACATCCTGCGCCGCTGGTCGGCGATAGGAAAGGTGCCACGGGACGCCATCCGCCCGCTCGACAGCCGCCTCCGGGCGGTCGAGACCGCGATCTCGGAGGCGGAGAGCGATCGGTGGCGGCGGACCAACCCCGAGACCCGCGCCCGGGCCGAGGACACCGCCGCCAAGCTGGAGGCCCAGATCACCGCCCTGGAGCAGCGCGCGGCCAAGGCGGAGGCGCGTGGCGACTCCCGGGCCGCCCAGGAGGCCGCCCAGTCGGCAGCGACCTACCGGGAGTGGCTGGCCCAGGCCCAGCGCGCGGCGAACGACTTCGGCGGCTGAGAGCCGTCACAGGTCGTTCTTGCTCGTTCTGGCTAGTTTGGGGGCCGACTGTGCCTCGCCCCGGCCTGCGAAAGAAACGAGCTCGTCATGACCCAGCTGACCAGGCTGAGCCTGGCCAACCGGCTGATCGTCGGCATGGTGACGATCGCCATCGTCGTCTTCGGTGTGCTGTCGGCTCTCTCACTGCGTCAAGAGCTGCTGCCCTCCACCCAGGTGCCGACCGCCATCCTCACCGCCACCTATCCGGGCACCTCCCCCGAGCTGGTGGCCGACGAGGTGGCCACGCCGCTGGAGCAGGCCATCAGCGGAGTGTCGGGCGTCACCAAGGTGCGGTCGGAGTCGTTGAACGGGCTGGCGACGCTCACCGTGGAGTGGACCTACGGGCTGGACAACGACGAGGTGCTCGGCGACATCCGCAGCGCCGCCGACGGAGCGGCCGCCACGCTGCCCGATGCGGTGGAGTACGAGGTGCTCGCCGGCAGCACCGACGACATCCCCGTGCTGGTCCTCGGCGTCGCCTCCGACGCCTCCTTGGACGAGCTGGCCCGGCAGGTCGACGACCGCGTGGTGCCCCAGCTGTCGGGGATCGAGGGCGTACGCCAGGTGCAGGTCTCCGGGCAGGACGTCACCGAGCTGGTCGTCACGCTGCGGCCCGCCCAGCTGCGCAAGCACGACCTCAACGCGGCGGCGGTCACCCAGGCGGTGCAGGCCCAGGCCCAGGTCGTTCCCGCCGGCAACAGCTACGACGACGACATCGAGCTGGCCATCCAGGTCGGACGGACGACCACCGCGGCCAAGCAGGTCGCGGAGTGGTGGATCCCGGCGCCGGACGGACCGGTCCGGCTCGGCACCCTGGCGGAGGTCAAGGTCGAGTCGGTGGACGCCACCACCATCGCCCGGTCCGACGGCCGGCCGGCGTTGAGCGTGAACATCCTCAAGGAGACCGACGCCGACGCAGTGGAGATCTCCCACCGGATCACCGAGCAGCTGCCGGGCATCGCCGGCAGCCTGGGCCAGAACGCCAGCATCCAGGTCGTCTTCGACCAGGCGCCGTCGATCGAGCAGTCCATCGAGGACCTGGCCGTCGAGGGGTCGCTGGGCCTCGCGTTCGCGGTGCTGATCATCCTGGTGTTCCTGCTCTCGCTGCGCTCGACGATCATCACCGCGATCTCCATCCCGCTGTCGCTGCTGGTCGCGCTGATCGGCCTGCAGCTCGGCGGCTACTCGCTGAACATCTTCACTCTCGCCGCCATGACCGTGGCCGTCGGCCGGGTGGTCGACGACTCGATCGTGGTGATCGAGAACATCAAGCGGCGCGACACCGGTCCCAACCGGCTGTCCCCGGCCGACATCGTGGCCTCGGTCCGCGAGGTGGCCGGGGCGGTGACCGCCTCGACCCTGACCACGGTGGCGGTCTTCCTGCCCGTCGCCGTGGTGTCGGGCATCACCGGCGAGCTGTTCCGGCCGTTCTCGACCACGGTGGCGATCGCACTCGCCGCATCGCTGCTGGTCTCCCTGACCATCGTGCCGGTGCTCGCGTACTGGTTCCTGAGCTCGGCCAAGCGCTCAGCCGCCCGCGCGGCCTCGGGCAGCGGGCACGACGAGGACCAGGTCACCCGGCTGCAGCGGGGCTACCTGCCGGTGTTGAACCTGGTCCTGCGCCGCCCGCTGATCAGCGCGGCCGCCGCCTTCGCCATCTTCGTCGCCACGGTGGCCTCGACCGGACTGCTGAAGACCGACTTCCTGGAGTCGTTCGCCGACAAGACCACTCTGCAGATCGATCAGGAGCTGCCCCTGGGCACCCGGCTCAGCACGACCAGCGCCGCCGCCGAGCGGGTCGAGCAGATCCTGGCCGCGAGCCCCGGGGTCGAGGAGTACCTGACCACCATCGGCCAGGGCGGCACGAACCGGGCGTCGATGTTCGTCAGCCTGACCGGGGAGGGCGCGTACGAGGCCACTCTCGCCGAGCTGGAGACCGCCTTCGCCAACCTCCAGGAGGCCGGCGAGGTCAGGATCGGCTCGATCAACACCGGAACGAGCAACGACCTGCAGGTCACCGTGACCGGCGACGACCCGGAGGACCTGGAGGCGACCGCCGGACGGGTCGAGAACACCCTCAGCACCACCCCGGGCCTGGTCGACGTGTCCAGCGACCTGAGCGCCCAGCGACCGCTGCTGCGGGTGGACGTGGACAAGCGCAAGGCCGCCTCGCTGGGCTTCACCCAGGCCGAGGTCGGTCAGGCGATCGCCAACGCGCTGCGCGGCACCGAGGTCGGCACCGTCGTGCTGCAGGGTGAGAGCCGCGACATCATGGTCCGGCCGCAAGCGGCCGACGAGGCCAGTCCCAAGCAGATCGCCGCGCTGGAGCTGCCGGTCAGCCAGCTCCAACAGCAGCAGGCGACCGACCGGGCGACGGACCGGTTGGAGGCCAAGCGGGACCGGCTGACCGAGCGCGGCGACCGGCTGGCCGCGGAGGGCGACGAGCTGGCCGATCGGCAGGAGGACCTGGCCGACCGGCAGGCCGCGGCCGCCGAGGAGCAGCAGGACAAGGCGGTCGAAGCGGCGGCGGACCAGC
Source organism: Propionibacteriaceae bacterium (assembly GCA_035296105.1). Taxonomy (GTDB): domain Bacteria; phylum Actinomycetota; class Actinomycetes; order Propionibacteriales; family Propionibacteriaceae; genus Microlunatus. The sequence goes on from DATHBQ010000361.1 coordinate 3,917, forward strand.
GGGCCGAGCTGCGCCGGTCCCGCAACGACGTCCGGGACAACCTGGCCGACAGCCGGACCCGGCTGCGGAAGCTGCTCGACTCCCCACCACCGGCCCCCGCTCCCCCACCGCCGGGAGTGACCCCGGTGCCGGTGACCCAGGACCAGCTCGCCGCTCAGCAGCGGGCCGCCCAGTGGCAGCAACAGGTGACCGCGCTGCGGCAGGCGGTCGCCCAGGGCGAGGCGCAGGTCGACCAGCTGGCCGAGCAGATCGATGCGGCCGAGGAACAGGCCGACGAGGGTGCCGAACAGCGGGCGCAGCAGGAGGACTTCGCCGACGAGCAGGAGTCCCTCGGCGACGACCAGAAGTCGCTCGGCGAGGAGCAGGAGGACCTGGCCGACGCGCAGTCCGACCTGGCCGAGGAGCAGAGCGACATCGCCGATGTCCGGGCCAAGCCGATCCGGGTGTCCACCATCGCGAAGGTGTCCTCGGAGCTGACTCCGAGCGCGGTGACGCAGATCGACGGCATCCGCGCGGTGACCCTGACCGCCACCCCGGAGGCCGAGGACCTGGGCGCGCTGACCCAGACCGTGCAGTCGCGGCTGGACGGACTGCCCGACGTGCCGGCCGGGGTGAGCATCGACCTGGGCGGGGCGAGCGACGACCAGGCCGAGGCGTTCCGGGAGCTGGGGGTGGCCATGCTGCTGGCCATCGTGCTCGTCTTCCTGATCATGGTCGGCACGTTCCGCAGCCTGATCCAGCCGCTGATCCTGCTGACCTCGATCCCGTTCGCCGCAACCGGCGCACTCATCGGCTTGCTGATCACCGACACGGCGCTCGGAGTTCCGGCCATGGTCGGCCTGCTGATGCTGATCGGAATCGTGGTCACCAACGCCATCGTGCTGATCGACCTGATCAACATGAAGCGGGAGGCCGGCGAGGACCTGCAGAGCGCGGTGGTGCACGGCGCCCGGCTGCGGCTGCGGCCGATCATCATGACCGCCACCGCGACGATCTGTGCCCTGATCCCGATGGGGCTGGGCCTGACCGGCGGCGGGGCGTTCATCTCCCAGCCGCTGGCCGTGGTGGTGATCGGCGGCCTGGTCTCCTCGACCGTGCTGACGCTTCTGCTGGTGCCGGTGCTCTACACCCTGGCCGAGCGCCGCGGCGAGAGGAAGCGCAGAGGTCGGGAGCAGCAGGGGCAGCCGGCCGAGGACCCCGCCCCGGCCTGACGTGATCCGCGCGACGACGCTGCGGCTGCCAGCCGCCGAGCTCGGCCCCGAGTCGCCGCTGCCACCCTTCGCCGGGTTGCAGCGGCTGCCGGACCCGTCGTCCTCACCGGATCTGCCGCCCGACATGCGGGAGCGGATCAGCTACGGCCGGCTGACCAACCCGCTGCCGTACGCGTTGCAGAACGACTACCGTCGCGACCTGCGACCGCAGGACGTCCCGGCACTCGAGCTCAGCAACGGTCGGCTGGCGGCAACGGTTCTGCCGGGTCTCGGCGGCCGGCTCTGGGCGCTGCACGACCGAACGGCCCGTCGGGACCTGGTGTTCACCAACGAGCGGCTGCAGTTCGCCAACTTCGCCCTCACCGATGCCTGGTTCGCCGGCGGGATCGAGTGGAACCTCGGCTCCACCGGCCACTCGGCGACCACCAGCCGACCGGTCTTCGCCGGCCGGGTGCCGTCGACCCGGGGCGACGCGCTGCGGATCTGGGAGTGGGAACGCACCCGGGACCTCGTCTTCTCGGTCGACCTCCTGATGCCGGCCGACCGTTCGTTGCTGCTCGCCTTCGTGCGCGTCCGCAACCCTGATCCGGAGCCCAAGCCGCTGTACTGGTGGACGAACATCGCCGTGCCCGAGGAACCCGGGGTGCGGGTCCTCGCCCCCGCCACCCGGGCCTGGCGTACCGGGTACGACGGGTCCATCGCCAGCGTCGAGGTCCCCTTCGCCGACGACCTCGGCACCGACGTCAGCTACCCGCTCACCTCGGAGCGCGCCGCGGACTACTTCTTCCGGGTGTCCGACGACGAACGGCCTTGGATCGCCGCCGTGCGCGCGGACGGACGCGGGCTGGTCCAGACCTCCACCGACCCGCTGCGCGGCCGCAAGCTGTTCCTCTGGGGGACGGCCGCCGGCGGCCGGCACTGGCAGGAGTGGCTGTGCGGGCCCGGTTCCCGCTACCTGGAGATCCAGGCCGGTCTGGCCACCACGCAGCTCGAGCATCTTCGATTGCCCGGCGACGCGGAGATCAGCTGGGCGGAGGCCTACGCACCGCTCGACGCCGACCCGGAGACGGTGCACGCCTCCTGGCCGGACGCCCAGGCGGGGGTGGCCGCGCTCACCGCCCGGGCGGTCCCCGGCGCGGAGCTCGACGACTGGCATGGCTGGTGGCGGTCCGAGGCGGCCGACTCGACGCCCGAGCAGCTGGCGGCCGGCAGCGGCGCCGGCGCGGCTGAGCTGACCGTACGCGGTAAGGATGCGGACAGCCTGCCGGGCACGCCCTTCGGCCCGCCCGTGGCCGACGGCTTCCGGCATCTCGTCACGCTGGCCCGCGCCGGTGACGTCGACGCGGACGCCGCCGGCACGGAGGTCCTGGTACCACCGACAAGTGAGCGCTGGGGACCGGCGCTCGAGCGGGCGGGCGGCTGGTGGGGTGAGCTGATGAGAGCCATCCGGGCGCACGCGCAAGGCGACGTGGATGCCGCCCGGCGCGGCTACCTGCGCTCGGGCCAGCTCCGGTCGACAGCTTGGGCGGCGCGCGGTCTCGCGCTGCTGGCCGCCACTCGCGGCGATCAGGGGAGCGCCGCCGACCTCTACGTCCGCGCCGTCGCCGCTGCGCCCGCCTGCCTCCCGCTGCTGGTCGAGGCCACCGACCAGCTGCTCGCGGCCGGGCGTCCCGCGGCCTGCCTGGCGGTGCTCGACGAGGCACCGGAGGACGTCGTCGGGCACGGCCGGGTCCGACTGCAGCGGGCCCGGGCCCTGCTCGCCGACGGGCAGGTCGACGCGGCGCGCACTCTCCTCGAGGCGGGGATCGAGGTGCCCGACCTGCGGGAGGGCGAAACCCTCGGGGTGCTGTGGCGCGCTGCGTTCGCGGACCGACCGCTGCCCTACGCCTACGACTTCCGGATGCGCCCCGACCTCAGTGACTGAGGCGGGACGCTACTGGTTGATCCGGTAGACGTCGTAGACCGCGTCGACGCCGCGGATGGCCCGGAGCACGTGGTCCAGGTGCTTCGGGTCGGCGGTCTCGAAGGTGAACTTCGCCTTGCAGATGCGGTCCTTGCTGGTGTTCAGCGCCGCGGAGAGGATGTTGACGTGCTGGTCCGACAGCGCTCGGGTGATGTCGGACAGCAGCCGGTTGCGGTCCAGGGCCTCCACCTGGATCGCCACCAGGAACGAGCTCTTGGCGGTCGGCGCCCACGACACGGACACCAGCCGCTCGGAGTCGGCCCGCAGGCTGTCGGCGTTGACGCAGGCGGTCCGGTGCACCGAGACTCCCGAGCCTTTGGTGACGAAGCCCAGGATCTCGTCGCCCGGCACCGGGGTGCAGCACTTGGCCAGCTTGACCAGCAGGTCGCTGGCTCCCTTGACCACGATTCCCGACTCGGTCCGGGAGGCGGACCCGACCCGGCGCTGCGGGCCGGTGGCGACCCGGTCCTCGCTGGTCTCGTCGGCGGCCATGTCCTCGCCGCCCTCGACGGTGATCAGCCGGTTGACGACCTCCTGGGCGCCGACCCGCTTCTCCCCCACCGCCGCGTACAGCGCGGACACGTCCGGCTGCTTGAAGAACCCCGCCACCGCGGTCAGGTGCTGCAGGGTCAGCAGCCGCTGCAGCGGCAGTCCGGCCTTTCGCATCTGCCGGGCCAGGATGTCCTTGCCGTTCTCGATCGACTCCTCGCGGCGCTCCCGGCTGAAGTAGTGCTTGATCTTGTTCCGGGCCCGCGGGCTCTTCACGAACGACAGCCAGTCGCGGCTCGGCCCGGCGTCCAGCGCCTTGGAGGTGAAGATCTCCACCACGTCGCCGTTGACCAGCACCGACTCCAGCGGCACCAGTCGGCCGTTGACCTTGGCGCCGATGGTCCGGTTCCCCACCTCGGTATGGATCGCGTATGCGAAGTCGACGGGGGTGGAGCCCTGGGGCAGCGAGACCACTTCGCCCTTGGGGGTGAACACATACACCTCGGCGGAGGTGATCTCGAACCGCAGCGAGTCGAGGAACTCCCCCGGGTCCGCGGTCTCCTTCTGCCAGTCCAGCAGCTGCCGCACCCACATCAGGTCGCCGTTGGCGTCGGTCCCGCGGACCGCGACGGCGACACCCTTGCCCTCCTTGTACTTCCAGTGCGCGGCCACGCCGTACTCGGCCCGCCGGTGCATCTCGTCGGTGCGGATCTGCAGCTCGACCGGCTTGCCCTCCGGCCCCAGCACGGTGGTGTGCAACGACTGGTACATGTTGAACTTCGGCATCGCGATGTAGTCCTTGAACCGGCCGGGCAGCGGGTTCCAGCGGACGTGCAGCACGCCGAGCGCGGCGTAGCAGTCGCGGTTGCTCTCCACCGTGACGCGCAGCGCCACGAGGTCGTAGATGTCGGAGAAGTCCCGGCCGCGGACGATCATCTTCTGGTAGATCGAGTAGTAGTGCTTCGGCCGGCCGGTGACGTCGGCCTTGATCTTCGCCGCGCGGAGGTCGGCCTGGACCTGATCGATGATCCGGGACAGGTACTCGTCGCGGCTGGGCGCGGCCTCGGCGACCAGCCGGACGATCTCGTCGTACACCTTGGGGTGCAGGGCGGCGAAGGCGAGGTCCTCCAGCTCCCACTTGATCGCGTTCATGCCCAGCCGGTGGGCCAGCGGCGCGTAGATCTCCAGGGTCTCGGTGGCGATCCGGGAGGCCTTGTCGGGCCGCAGGTAGTGCAGGGTCCGCATGTTGTGCAGCCGGTCGGCGAGCTTGATCACCAGCACCCGGATGTCCTGGCTCATCGCCACGATCATCTTGCGGATGGTCTCGGACTTGGCGGACTCGCCGTAGCGGACCTTCTCCACCTTGGTGCAGCCGTCGACCAGCAGGGCGATCTCCTGGCCGAAGTCGCGGCGCAGCTCGTCCAGGGTGTACGCGGTGTCTTCGACGGTGTCGTGCAGCAGTGCGGCGCACAGCGTCGTCTCGTTCATCCCGAGCTCGGCCAGGATGGTGGTCACGGCCAGCGGATGGGTGATGTAGGCGTCGCCGCTCTTGCGCAGTGTCCCCTGGTGGAAGCCCTCTGCGGTCTTGTACGCCCGCTCGATGAGCTGCAGGTCGGCCTTGGGGTGGTTGGCCCGGACCACCCGGAACAGCGGGTCCAGAGCCGGGTTCTGCCCTCGGCCGGTGCCCAGCCGGGCCAGCCGCTGACGCATCTTGACCCGTGGGTGCTCATTGTGGTGGACCGGCGCCTCCGGAGCGGCCGGCGGGGCAGGCTCGGGAGCGATCAGCGCCCGCCGGGGCGATGGCGCACGCTTCCCCTCGGGCTCGGTCGGTGGCGTCTCGCGCGACCGTGCCCGGATGGCCGAGGCCGGGTCGGTTACCGCCACGCTGTCTCCATCCTCACCTGGAGGCCCATTGTAGACAGCCTGGTCAGGTTTCCGCGGCAGCCTGCCTCACCACCACGACCTGGTCGCCCGGCTCGAGCCTGGCCACGGTGGGGTCGTAGAACCGGCGGAGCGTCTTGTTGCGCACCACCGCGATCACCCGGTCGCCGTTGATCTCGTGCGGAGAGAGGCCGATCTCCTCCCGGGTCACGCTCCGCTCCCCCACCTCCAGACCCTCCTTGGCCGAGAGCAGGTCCTCGATCACCACTCCGAGGTTGGGGCTGACCGCCGACAGCCCGAGCAGCCGGCCGACGGCCTCGGAAGAGGTGACGACCGCGTTGGCGCCGGACTGGCGGAGCAGCGAGGCGTTGTCGTCCTCCCGGACCGCCACCACGACGTGCGCGCTGGGGTTGAGCTGGCGGACGGTCAGCATGACGAGGATGGCCGAGTCGTCCCGGTCCAGGGTGATGATCACCTCGCGGGCCTTGACGATCTCGGCGCGGCGGAGGATGTCCCGGCGGGTGGCGTCCCCCTCGATGGCGGCGAAGCCGCGCGAGTTGGCGTCGCTGATGGCCGAGGAACGCCCGTCGATGACCACTATCTGGGCTTGGTTCACTCCGCTGGTCTCCAGCGTCTCGACTGCGCTGCGGCCCTTGGTGCCGAAGCCCACCACGACGACGTGGTTGCGCATCCGTTTCCTCCAGCGTCCGTCCATCATGATTCGCCGGCCCTCGTTGGCCAGCACCTCCAAGGTCGTGCCGACCAGCAGCACCAGGAACCCGATCCGCAACGGCGTGACCACGACCGCGTTGATGACCCTGGCGTGCTGGGCGATGGGGGTGACGTCACCGTACCCGGTCGTGCTGATCGTCACCGTGGCGTAGTAGATGGCGTCGATCAGGGTTACCCGGCCGTCGTAGCTGTCGGTGTAGGAGTCCCGGTCGAACCAGACCAGTGCCACGATGACGGCCACGAACAGCAGGGCCAGCAGGGCCCGACGGATCAGCTCCACCCCGGGCGATGCGGTTCGCAACGGCAGGTTGACCAGGACGTCGTGGCTCCAGGTGCGGCTTCGGGTGTCCCGCCGCAGGGGCCCGCCCAGGCTCATCGGCCCCCCAAGGTGAGCAGGGAGGTCACCGCGGTCACTCCGTGATCGGCCAGCCGGTCACGGGGGCCCAGCTCGGGCAGTTCGGCCAGCACCAGCACGCCCGCCACCGTGGCTCCCAGCTTCGCAACCAGGTCGGCGGTTGCCGCGACGGTGCCTCCGGTGGCGAGCACATCGTCCACGATCAGCACCTGGGAACCGGCGGGGACGGCATCGGCATGCACGGCCACGGTGTCGGTCCGGTATTCCAGTTCGTAGTCCACCGAGACCACCGGGCGGGGCAGCTTCCCCGGCTTGCGGATCGGCACCACCCCGAGACCCAGCCGGTACGCGACCGGCGCGGCAAGCAGGAAGCCGCGGGCCTCGATGCCGACGACCAGGTCGGCCGGTGGGGCGGCGGCGACCAGCTGGTCGACCGTCGCCGCCAGTCCG
>DATHBQ010000362.1:0-9884 GCA_035296105.1 Propionibacteriaceae bacterium
GCCGCGCCGGCCGCGGTGAGGGCCTCGTGCTGGGTCCGGCCCAGCGTGGCCGCCGCCGCGGCGACCGAGTCGAACTCCGGGCTGACCTGGCGGATCACGCCGTCGCGATGGGCCAGCTTGACCGCCACCACCACCTCGCCGACGGGCACGTCGAACCAGGCCCGGGGCAGGGCGTACTTGTGGTACGCCGTCGCCCGCACCCCGAAGGTGCTGGTGGCGGCGAACATCTCCGACCGAAGCAGGTCGGCGCGGTCCGGCGGACAGAGCACGCTGAGGACATGGCCGGGCCGGCCCTTCTTGCCCACGATCGGGACCAGCCAGGCGTCGTCGGCGCCGGTCCGCAGCAGCCGCTGCAAGACGTCCGGCCACAGCCGGGGATCCAGGTCGTCGACGTTGGTCTCGAGCAGCAACGTGTCGCTGGTCGGGTCCGCCGCCCGGGCGACCGCGTCCCCGAGCACCACCCGGGTCACGTTGGCCCGACCCGCCGGGTCGCGGGTGCCCGCCCCCACCCCGACGCCGCGCACCTGCAGGTCGGGGAGGTCCTGGCAGCGTTCGGCCAAGGTCACGACCAGCGCCATCCCGGTGGGCGTGGTCAGCTCCCCCTGACCCCCGGCGGTGACCCGCCAGCCCTGCGCGAGCTCGGCCACCGCGGGCACCGGGACGGGAAGGACTCCGTGGGCGGAACGAACGGTCCCGGAGCCCACGGCCACCGAACCGGCGCTCAGGGTCTCGACCTGCAGGTCGTGCAGGGCGGCGGCGACCCCGACCACGTCGGCGATGGAGTCCAGCGCTCCCACCTCGTGGAAGTGCACCTGCTCCGGGTCGATGCCGTGCACCCGCGCCTCGGCCTCGGCGAGCCGGGCGAACACCGCGCGGGCTCGCTCGCGAACCGGTCCGGCCAGCTCGGCGTCGTCGAGCAGTGTGCGGATGGCGGCCCAGCGGCGGTGCGGCTGGTCGGGAGCCAGGACCTCGACCTCGGCCTTGGTGGCGCGCAGACCGGCCCTGGTCACGGAGGTGGTGGTGATCGCTACGGTCCCCGGCACCACGGCGTCCACCGCCGTCTGCACCGCCGCGTGGTCGGCTCCGGCGTCGAGCAGCGCGCCGAGCAGCATGTCCCCGGCGACTCCGGCCGAGGCGTCGATCCAGGCGTGCCTCACTCGGCCTCGGTTCCCGGTCGGGTCGGTGCGGCGATCTGGGCCGCGAGGTGGCCCGCACCGTAGCCGTTGTCGATGTTGACCACGGCGACGCCGGGCGCGCAGGCGTTGAGCATGGTCAGCAGCGCCGCGACACCGCCGAACGCGGCGCCGTAGCCGACCGAGGTGGGCAGTCCGACCACCGGTACGCCGACCAGCCCGGCCACCACGCTGGGCAGTGCTCCGTCCATGCCGGCCGCCACGATCACCGCCGCCGCCCGGCGCAGCAGGTCGAGCCGACCGAGCACCCGGTGCAGACCGGCCACCCCGACGTCGACGACGAGCTCGGCCTCCCGGCCGAGATGGCGGACGGTCAGGTACGCCTCCCGCGCGGCGGGCAGGTCGGACGTGCCGGCGGCCAGGACGGCGACGAGACCGCCGGTGGGGGTCGGCGGCTCCGGCGGCCAGGCCAGGAGGCGGGCCAAGGAGTCGTGCCGGGCGTCGGGCAGGGCGGCGAGCACCGCCTCGGCCTGCGCCGGGTCGGCCCGGGTGAACAGGGTCGTCACCTCCGGCCGCTCGCGCGCCGCGGCGGCGATCAGCCCGACCTGCTCGGCCGTCTTCCCCGCGCAGTAGACCGCCTCCGGATAGCCGCGGCGCTGGGTCCGTTCCCAGTCCAGGTCGGCGATCTCGTCCAGGCGAGGACGGTCAGCCATGGACGGCCGGGTCTCTGCGGAGCACGGTGAGGGTGAAGTCGCCGGACTGCATCCCACCGAGGTCGAGGGCGGCGTAGCGGAAGCCGGCCCCGACCACCGCCTGCCGCACCTGGCGGCGGAGCGGCTCACCGGCCGCCCTGACCAGGTCCTCCGCGGGCAGCTCGATCCGGGCGATGTCGCCGTGGTGGCGGACCCGGAGATCCTCGAAGCCCAGGGCCCGCAGGGCCGCCTCGGCCGCATCGATCTGCGCCAGCTTCTCCGGAGTCACCTCGGAGTTGTGCGGGATCCGGGAAGCCAGGCAGGGCGCGGCGGGCTTGTCGGCGCTGGGCAGCGACCAGGCCCGGGCGAGCCGGCGCACCCCGGCCTTGTCCAGGCCGGCGTCGCTGAGCGGGCGCAGCACCCGGTGGTTGGTGGCCGCCTCCGCCCCTGGCCGGTCGGGGCGCCGGGCATCGTCGGCGTTCTCCCCGTACGCGATCGCGTCGAGGCGGTGGGTGGCGGCGACGTCGTCGCCGATCCGGCTGAACAGCTCGTCCTTGCAGTGGAAGCAGCGATCGGCGCCGTTGGCCCGGTACTCGGGACGGTCCGCCTCGTAGGTCTCGATCTCCACCAGCGGCACGCCGATGAAGCGGGCGACGTCGTGGGCCGCGGTCCGCTCGTCGGTGGCGAGGCTGGCCGAGACGCCGAGGATGGCCACCACCCGGTCCGACCCCAGGGTGCGCGCCGCCGCGGCCAGCAGCACCGAGGAGTCGACGCCCCCGGAGAAGGCCACGCCCAGCCGTTGCACGCCCGCGAACGCCGCGGTCAGCTCCGGCGGCACGCCGTCGCCGAGCTCCGGGTCCGCCATCGCGGTCGACGAGACGGTGGTCATCTGGATCTCCTTCCTGTCTGCTGCAGGCCCTAGTCTGCCCGCGTGAGACGGCCCGCCCTTGGGTAGGTCGTCGCGGGACGGCGCACCGCGCGCCGTCGGGAAGGAGCGATCAGAAGTGAACGCCGCCGAGCCGACCTCGCCGGACCATGACGAGCTACCGCTGCCGGACTACGACCACCTTCCCCTCAACTCGCTGATCCAGCGGGTCCGGACCCTCGATGCCGACCAGCTCGACGCTGTGCTCGCCTACGAGCGTGCGCACGGGAACCGGCTCCCGGTCGTGCAGGCGCTCGAGCAGCGCCGCGCTGAGCTCGAGGCGGGCGCCGAACCGTCCGGCGGGTCACCCACCGCCTTCGCTCCGGAAAAGGTCGCCGGCCCGCCGGTGCGGCCGCGCATCGACCAGACCACCGAGGCGCCCAGCATCAACCCGCCGTCCCACGGGGATCCGACCAACCCGGCGCAACCTCGCTCGTAGCCCAGAACGCTGCCTAACCGACTACTTTAGAAACTAATTTAGATGCTAAACTAGTTGGGTGACTTCACTAGCTATCTTCGGCGGTACGGGTCGGATCGGCGGGCTGGTGCTCGAGCGGGCGCTGGCCGAGCACGACGTACGGGCACTGGTCCGTGACCCACTACGACTCTCGGTGACCTCGGATCGGCTGACCGTCGTGCCCGGGGACGTCCTCGATCCCGATGCGGTCGACAAGACGATCGCCGGTACGTCGGTCGTCCTGGCCCTGTTCGGGCACGTCAAAGGGTCGCCTCCGAACCTGCAGACCGAGGGCACTCGGAATATCGTCGAGGCCATGCACCGGCACGGGATATCCCGCCTGATCACGCTGTCCGGCGGCGGGCTGCGCGCTGCGGGGCTGGACCAGCCGAAACTGGCCGACAAGCTCATCGTCTTGTTGATGAAGAGGCTGTCCCCGGAGGTTCTGGCCGACGCCGAGGGACACCTGGCGGTCCTCGAGTCCTCGGACCTGGACTGGACGGTGGTGCGCGCCCCGCGAGTACAGGACAGTCCGGCCGTGGGCTCCTACCGCGTCGGGCACGTCGGAGGCGACTCCAGCACCTCGATCAGCCGAGCCGACCTGGCCGACTTCATCCTGAGCCAGGTCGAGGATCGCCGCTACCTCTGCCAGCTGCCGTTCGTCAGCGCATGACCTCACCGCGCCCCCCGCTTCGGTCCGAGCTGATCGGCTCGGTCCTGGAGTCGGTGACGGCGCTGAGCCGAGAGCTGACGGCGGGCCGGGAGCCGCCGTTCGACCGGCGCCTGACCCGCAACCAGATGGAGACTCTGTTCGTGCTGGCCCACAGCGCTGAGCCGGTGACGCCGAAGCACCTGGCCAGCGGCCTCGGGGTCACAGCCGGGGCTATCACCCAGCTCGTCGACGGCCTGATCAGCCAGGACCTGGTCGAGTCGACGGCTCATCCGAGTGACGCCCGGTCGCGCGTGCTCCGGCTGACCGACTCGGCGCAAGCCACCGTCGACCGCTTCGAGCGGGCGGCGGTGGACCGGTTGGCGCACCGCTTCAACGGCCTGGACGACGAGCAGCTCCGAGCGCTCGCCGCGTCGCTGGCCGCGGTCGCCGCCGGGCGGTCCGGCTGAGGACCGCGATGCTGCCGCCACCGTTTCTGTCACTCGGTCGGCCGAGGATTCCTGTCCAGGACACCGAGCTGTGGCGACAGCTGGCCCGCCGGGTCGAGCAGGGTCGTGGCGAGGTGCTGCCGTACGACCTGGCGATGCCGAAGTGGCGGTTCCTCTCGCTCCTGGTCGAGGAGGCCGGCGTCCTCCTGCACGGTTCGAGCGATCCCGACATCGAGGAGTTCCGGCCCCGACAGCCGGTCGACGTCGACGAGTTCAGCCGCCAGCACGCGGTGTACGCCGCCTCGGACGGGGTGTGGCCGATCTACTTCGCCATCGTGGACCGGACGCGAGTGGGCTCGCTGCTCAACGCCTGCTTCACCCTCCCCGACGGCAACTGCGGGGACGAGCGCTCGCGGTACTACTTCTTCTCGATCGAGCAGACCGCGCTGGGCTCGCACCCCTGGCGGGCCGGGACCATCTACGTCCTGCCGCGGCGGTCGTTCGTCCCCCAGCCCCCGGTGCGGATCGGCGGGCACGTGGTGCGGGTGCAGCAGTGGGCGAGCGCCGAGGCGGTTCGTCCGTTGGCCCGGTTGCCCGTGGTGCCCGCCGACTTCCCGCTGCTCGAGTCAGTGGTGCCCCACCACCCGGCCCTGGTCCGGGAGCGCTCGGCCCGCGACCCCGACGGCTTCCCGTGGCTGGACGAGCCGGAGTAGCCGGCCGTCGCGCATCCGGCTGTCGGTACCGGGTGTTAGGCCTGTCGCCGGAGAGGGAGGTGGTCGATGAAGTTCGGGGTGAACGTGCCGATCTTCGGCGAGTACGCCGACGTCCGGCTGCTCGCCGAGCTGGCGGTCGAGGCGGAGGCCTCGGGCTGGGACGGGTTCTGGATCTGGGACCACGTCCACTGGAGTGGCGAGAACGACGGGGAGCCGCGCCAACCGGCGGTCGACCCGGTCGTTGCGCTGACCATGGTCGCGGCGGCCACGCAGCGGGTGCGCTTGGGGCCGATGATCCTGCCCCTGGCCCGACGCCGGCCCTGGAAGGTGGCCCGCGAGCTGGCGACGTTGGACCACCTGTCCGGCGGCCGCCTCACCCTTGGCGTCGGGCTCGGAGCGCCGGCCGGACTGGAGTTCGGTGACTTCGGGGAGCCGACCGAGGCCCGGGTCCGGGCCGGCCGGCTGGACGAGGGCCTCGAGGTGATGGCCGGGCTGTGGACCGGTCAGCCGTTCGACTTCACCGGCGAGCACTACCGGGTGACCCGGGCGGAGATGTTGCCTCGACCGGTGCAGCAGCCCATCCCGGTATGGGTCGGCGGCGAGTGGCCGAATCGGGCACCGTTCCGGCGGGCCGCCCGCTTCGCCGGCGTGCATCCGATGCTCTCCGGCGTGCCGCTGGACAACCAGCCGACGGCGATCCGCGAGCTCGTCGACTACATCGGAGGCTTCCGCGGCCGTGATCAGCCGTTCGACGTCGCGTACGGCGTCGACACCACCGGCGACGGGAGTGAGGCGGACCGGGCGCTGGTCAACGGCTTCGCCGAGGCCGGCGTGACGTGGTGGATGGAGCCGATCTCGCACTGGCGTGCACCGCTGACCGAGATTCGGCACCGGATCCGCCGCGGCCCGCCTGGCGCCCGGTGACCGGCCGCAGGACGCGGATCGTGGGTGATCTCGCCGCCGGGAGTCGCCACGACCTGGACCTCGCTCCTCGTTGGCTCCGGCGCGGGTCGGGGAGACTAGGAGCAGAAGTCGGAAGGGGGTGACGTCATGCGGGCGTCAGTCTGGCTGGGCCGGATCGCCGGCATCCGGGTCGGGATCAACCTGAGTGTGTTCGTCATCGTGGCCATCCTGGTGATCGGTCTGGCGGCGGGACGGCTACCGCTGGCCTATCCGGATCGCAGCGGTCTGGCCTACGTCGGTTCGGCCGTCGTCGCCGCCCTGCTGTTCCTCGCCTCACTGCTGGCGCACGAGATGGCGCACTCGCTTGTCGCTCGTCGCCACGGCATCGAGGTCGAGAGCATCGTGCTCTGGCTGCTCGGCGGTGTCGCCTCGCTGCGGGGCGAGCCGAAGACTCCGGCGGCGGACTTCCGGATCGCAATCGCCGGCCCGCTGACGAGTCTTGCCCTGGCCGGGCTGTTCACCCTGGTTGCCGCCGGCCTGAACCTGCTGGGCGCCGAGGGCCTGCCGCTCGGAGTGCTGACCTATCTCGCCGTCACCAACCTCATGCTCGGACTGTTCAACCTGTTGCCGGCCGCGCCGCTGGACGGTGGTCGTATCCTGCGGGCCGCCCTGTGGCGCTCCCGCGGCAACCGTTCGGGAGCGGCGGTGAGCGCCGCCCGGGTGGGCCGCGTGCTCGGCTTTCTCCTCATCGCCCTCGGCGTGCTGCAGCTGGTCAGCGGAGCCGGGATCGGCGGGATCTGGATGGCGCTGATCGGCTGGTTCGTGGTGAGCGCGGCCTCGGCGGAGGAGCAGCATGCCCGGGTCAGCGGCCGGCTGTCCGGGCTCACCGTTGCCCACGTGATGACTCCGCAGCCGCTCGCCCTCGACGGCAACCTCACCGTCGAGCAGTTCGTGCACCAGGTGGTGATGACCCACCGGTTCTCGACCTATCCGCTGGTGGACCCGGACGGACGCCTGGTGGGTCTGGTCACGCTCAACCGGGCCCGCGCCGTACCGCCTGACCAGCATCGAACCACCCGCCTGCGGGACATCGCCTGCCCGCCGGCCGAGGTGCCCGTCGGCCGCCCCGAGCAGCCGGTCCAGGAGCTGCTCGAGCGCATGCACGGCTGCGCCGACGGGCGGGCGGTGGTGGTCGACGCCGAGGGTCGGGTCATCGGCGTGGTCTCCCCGACCGACCTGGCGCGCGCCCTGGAGCTGGCCGATCTGCGCCGCCTGGACCCCTACCCGGCGCCGTCGGGTGCCGACGTCACGTCGCTGTCCACGCTGCCGGAGAGTGATCCGGGTCCCGATCGACGGCCACGGTGAGCGCTCGCCGAGGTCGCGTCCGGCGACGGGCGGAAACTGTGCCGTAACGACACCGCTGGATCGATCCAGCGGCCGGTCGAGCTGTCGCACCGGCACAGTTTCCGCTGGACCGGCTGGATCTCCAGGTCAGTCCCGGGCGAAGAGCTCCACGAAGCGGCCGACCAGGTTGGGCGTCTCGGCCACCCCGCTGGCCCTGGCCGCGGCCAGCACCAGGTCGGCCTCCTCGGGCGCGAAGTAGCCGGCGTACCGGTAGACCTCGACCCGGGTCGCCAGACCGTCCAGATCGAGCTCGGGGTGGAACTGGGTAGCGTACACCCGCGTGCCGACCCGGAAGGCCTGCACCGGGCACGTCGGGGAGCTGGCCAGCGCCACCGCGTTCGGCGGCAGCAGGTAGATGGCCTCCTTGTGGCCGACGTAGGCCCCGAACGGCGAGTCGACGCCCAAGAACAGCGGATCCCGCCGGCCCTCCGCCGTGACCTCGATGAAGATGCCGCCGATCGGCTCCGCGTACGTCCGGTCCACCACCGCACCCTGGTGCCGACCGAGGGTGCCGACGCCGTAGCAGGCGCCGAGGAACGGAAAGTCGCGCGGCACGACCTGGTCGAGCAGCGCCGACAGATATGCCTCCGCCCGCCGCTGTGCCAACGACTTCGAGCCCTCCGGGTCGCTGGCCTGGAACGGACCGCCGCCCAGGATGATGCCCGACCACTCGTCGAGGTCCGGCAGCTCAAGCCCTTCCTGCTCCAGCCGGACCCGGCGCAGCTGCGCCTCGTCCAGGCCGGTGCAGCGCAGCATCGCCGCGTACTCCTCGTCGGCCGCCAGGTCCTCCGCCCGGATGCCCAGGAACAGGAAGGGCTTCACGCCCGGAACTCTAGAGGGTGGGCGCGTCCCGGACGTCAGAGCCGGGCTCCGCGCGTTCGGACGGCAAGGCAGATCTGGATGCACCGCAGGCTGGTCAATAATGGGCCAACCGATTTGCCGCCCCCATCAGGGGTATCGAGCGGTTCGAGGTGAGGATGCGGCGCGCAGCGTCTGACCCTTAGGCTTCGCAGGTCAAGAAGCGGCCTGCGGAGCCGCCACCCTCCGACGAAGCCCGGGAGCGGTGGCGAGCCGAGGTCGGCGTCAGACTTGACGTCCACAATGATGCGAAACACCCGTCGCTGGAGTGATCGACCGTGACCGTACCGGAGGCCCGCACCCTGGGACCGCAGATGGCCGCCGAGCTGGCCTCGCAGCCGGACACCTGGGCACGCGCCGCCGAGCTGCGGGACGAGCGGGCCCGGCTGCCGAGGTCCGGCGCCCGCATCGCAGTCGTCGGCTGCGGCACCTCCTGGTTCATGGCCCAGTCCTACGCCTGGCTGCGCGAGGCTGGTGGCCACGGCGAGACCGACGCCTTCGCCGCATCCGAGGCTCTCGTCGATCGTGGCTACGACGCCGTCGTGGCCATCACCCGTTCCGGCACGACGACCGAGGTGCTGCAGCTGGTGGAGCGGATGCGCGGCCGGGTCCCCACCGTCGGCATCATCGGCGATCCCGCCGCACCGCTGGTCGAGCTGGTCGACCAGGCGGTCACCCTGCCGTTCGCCGACGAGCGCTCGGTGGTGCAGACCCGCTTCGCCACGACGGCGCTCGCCTTCCTCCGGGCATCGCTCGGCGAGGACCTGGGGTCCGCCATCGACGACGCCGGTCGCGCGGTCGCCGAGGAGCTCGATCCCGAGCTGATCGGCGCCGAGCAGTTCAGCTTCCTCGGTCGGGAGTGGACCGTCGGGCTGGCGCACGAGGCCGCACTGAAGATGCGCGAGTCCGCCCAGTCGTGGACCGAGTCGTACCCGGCGATGGAGTACCGCCACGGACCGATCGCCATCGCCGCGCCGAACCGGGTCACCTGGTATCTCGGCACGCCGCCGGCCGGACTGGCCACCGAGGTCGGGACGACCGGGGCCCGGTTCGAGGCGGGCGAGCTCGACCCGATGGCCGAGCTGGTCCGGGTCCAGCGGATCGCCCTGGCCCGGGCCCGAGCCCAGGGCCTCGATCCCGACTCGCCCCGCAACCTCACCCGCTCGGTCATCCTCGACAAGTGAGCAACGTGCCGCCGATCGGCCCCGGGTCCACGTCACTCGGGCCGGGCGAGGCGGTCCTGGCCTTCGACGTCGGCGGCACCGACACCAAGTCCGCCGTGATCGACCGGCAGGGACAGGTGCTCGGACTCCGTCGTACGCCCACCCCGCAGCATCCGGAGAACCCGGCGAGCGCCGTCGTGACGCTGCTCGGCACCCTGGCCCGCGAGCACCGGGACGAGGTCCCCGGCCAGCGGCCGGTCGCCGCGGCGGTGAGCGTGCCCGGACTCGTCGACGAGCGGACCGGTGTCGGCATCTTCGCCTCCAACCTCCCATGGCGGGACGCACCGCTGCAGGCACTTGCCGAGCGCGAGCTGGGCCTGCCGGTCGCCCTGCGGCACGACGTCCGCGCCGCCAGCGACGCGGAGTACCGGCTGGGCGCCGCCACGGCGTACCAGGACGTCGTCGTGCTGATCATCGGCACCGGCATCGCCGGCGGACTCATCATCGGCGGGCGTCCCTACACCGGTGGCGGCTTCGC
>DATHBQ010000363.1:0-5583 GCA_035296105.1 Propionibacteriaceae bacterium
GGCCACATCGCCGGAGCGCTCTACGAGGGGCTCAAGCGGGCAATGGCCCGGGTGTTCCGCCGGCCGGACCCCGGCCACGTGGACACGGCCAAGATGCTCCCGGTGGCGTACGCGGTGGGCGGGGTGATCCTGGTCTCCGGGATCGTGCTGATCCTGGCCGACATCTTCACGCCGATCACGCTGTTCTAGGCGGGGCCAGCCGGTCTCGAAGCCGGTCGACGATGTCCCGGTCGGCCGGCAACCACGCCACGTCGTCGAGCTGACCGGCACTCAGCCAGCGCAGCTCGTCGTGGCTGCCGGTGAGGGTGGGCGTGCCGCCGGCCAGCTCCGCGAACCACAGCCGCATGGTGAGGTTCGCCGCCAACGGCCAGGCCTCACCGTTCGGCGCCGACAGCTCGTCGCCGAGGCGTACCCGGATCTGCAGCTCCTCGTCCAGCTCCCGGTGCAGGGCGGACACCGGCTCCTCGCCGGGTTCCACCTTGCCGCCGGGGAACTCCCAGCCGCCGGCCATCGCACCTTCCGTGGACCGACGGGCGGCCAGCACCCGGGAGGGGCGGGCGAGATCGTCCACGATGGCGGCGGCGACGACGAGCGTGGTCGCCGTCGGAGATTTTCGGCGTTCGACCGGCCCAGATTGTCACAGAACTCGGTACCGCGACGGGCCGGGGGCGCCCAGACTAGGGCCTGAGAAGAGAGGGGACATGGTGAGCGACGAGGACAAGGTACTGGCCCGGGTGCTCGACGAGGCGACGAGCTTCCTGGGCGGCCTGGACGACCGGCCGGTGGCCGCGCGGGCCGACGTCGACCGGGTGGCCGAGGTCTTGGGTGGACCGCTGCCCGAGTCCGGGAGCGACCCGCTGGAGGTGGTGGAGGCGCTGATCGCCGGCGCCGAGCCGGGGATCGTCGCCATGCCGTCCGGTCGGTTCTTCGGCTGGGTGATCGGCGGGGTGCTGCCGGCCGCCCTGGCCGCGGACTGGCTCACCTCGGCCTGGGACCAGAACGCCGGCCTGCTGGTCTCCTCGCCCGCCGCCGCGGGGGCCGAGCGGGTCGCCACCGGCTGGCTGCTCGACCTGCTCGGGCTGCCACCCACGGCCGCGATCGGCTACGTGACCGGCGGCATGATGGCCAACTTCACCTGCCTGGCGGCGGCGCGGCACGAGGTGTTCCGGCGGGTGGGCTGGAACGCGGAGGACGACGGCCTGGCGGGCGCCCCGCGCGTCACGGTGATCGTCGGCGAGGAGCGGCACGACACCATCGACATGGCGCTGCGCTTCCTCGGGATCGGCCAGCGGCAGAGCACGGTCGTTCCCGCCGACGCGCAGGGCCGGCTGGAGCTCGAGGCCCTGCGCCAGGCGTTGCAGGACCGATCGGAAGGGCCGACGATCGTCTGCCTGCAGGCCGGAAACGTGCACAGCGGCGCCTTCGACCCGCTGGCCGAGGCGATCGACCTGGCCCACGAGCACGGCGCCTGGGTGCACGTCGACGGCGCCTTCGGGCTCTGGGCCGCCGCCTCGTCACGCTTGCGGGCGCTGACCGCTGGTCTGGAGCGCGCCGACTCCTGGGCCACCGATGCCCACAAGACCCTCAACGTGCCCTACGACAACGGCCTGGCCATCGTGGCCGACATCGGCGCCCTGCGGGCGGCGATGAGCGAGCGCGCGCCGTACCTGATCCAGGACGACCGGCCGGACCCCTTCGACACCGTCCCGGAGTTCTCCCGCCGGGCCCGCGGGTTCACCGTCTGGGCCGCCCTGCGCTCCCTGGGTCGCACCGGGGTGGCCGAGCTGGTCGAGGGTCTGTGCGCCCGCGCCCGGGAGTTCGCCGACGGGCTAAGCCGGATCGACGGCGTCGAGGTGCTGCACGACATCGTCTACACGCAGGTCTGCGTGTCCTTCGGCACGGACGAGGTGACCCGCGAGGTCGCGCGGCGGTTGCTGGCCGAGGGCACTGCATGGATGACGCCGTCGACCTGGCACGGCCGGGCGGTGCTGCGCATCTCGGTCTCCAACTGGCGGACGTCGGCGGCGGACGTGGACCGCACCCTGGAGGCCGTACGTCGGGTACTCACCGAGGTGCGTGGCTGAGCCTTCGGCCCTTAGACACGCTCAGGCCCATCGGCAACGGGCTGCGCCCCGATGCGGCTGCGCTTGTCGAAGCGCGGCCACCCATTGGCGGGGATCGACCCGGTACCGTTGAGCCGTTCCTTCGTCGTCCCAGACAGGCCCCATGAGCATCGACCTCGGACTGCCCACGCTTCCGCCGCCCACCCTCGCCGTACGCCGCAGGACCCGCCAGATCAAGGTGGGCAAGGTGCTGGTCGGTGGCGACGCGCCGGTCAGCGTGCAGTCCATGACGACCACGCTGACCGCCAACATCAATGCGACGCTGCAGCAGATCGCCGAGCTGACCGCGACCGGGTGCGACATCGTCCGGGTCGCCGTACCCAGCCAGGATGACGCGGACGCGCTCCCGGCCATCGCGGCCAAGTCGCAGATCCCGGTGATCGCCGACATCCACTTCCAGCCCAAGTACGTCTTCGCGGCCATCGACGCCGGCTGTGCGGCGGTCCGGGTCAACCCCGGCAACATCCGGGCCTTCGACGACCAGGTGAAGGAGATCGCCAGGGCGGCGAGCGACCGCGGCATCTCGATCCGGATCGGGGTCAACGCCGGCTCGCTGGACAAGCGGCTGCTGGCCAAGTACGGCAAGGCCACGCCCGAGGCGCTGGTCGAGTCCGCGCTGTGGGAGGCGAGCCTGTTCGAGGAGCACGGGTTCCGGGACTTCAAGATCAGTGTGAAGCACAACGACCCGGTGGTGATGGTCCGGGCGTACGAGATGCTGAGCGAGGCCTGCGACTACCCGCTGCACCTCGGGGTCACCGAGGCCGGCCCGGCGTTCCAGGGCACGATCAAGTCGGCGGTCGCCTTCGGGGCGCTGCTGTCCCGCGGGATCGGCGACACGATCCGGGTCTCCCTCTCGGCGCCGCCGGTGGAGGAGGTCAAGGTCGGGCTGCAGATCCTGGAGTCGCTCAACCTGCGGCCGCGCCGGCTGGAGATCGTGTCCTGCCCCTCGTGCGGCCGGGCCCAGGTCGACGTCTACAAGCTGGCCGATGAGGTTACCGCCGGGCTGGAGGGGCTGGAGGTCCCGCTGCGGGTTGCCGTGATGGGCTGTGTGGTGAACGGTCCCGGCGAAGCGCGGGAGGCCGACCTTGGCGTCGCCTCCGGCAACGGCAAGGGCCAGATCTTCGTCCGCGGCGAGGTGATCAAGACCGTACGGGAGAGCGAGATCGTCGAGACGCTGATCGAGGAGGCCATGCGACTGGCCGAGTCCCTGCCCGCGGGCGCGGGAGCGCCCGAGGTGAGCGTGCGCTGAGCATGGTCGCGACCCGGACGGAGCGGGCCGAGCTCGGGCGGGGCTCGGTGCGGGTGCTCGGTCGAGCCGACCTGCCCGCCGCCATCCGGATCCTGTCGCAGCGCCCGGTGGAGAACGTCTTCGTGGCCTCCCGGGTCCGGTCCGCCGGCCTCGAGCCGGCCAGCCTCGGCTGCCCGGTCTGGGGCTACGAGCGCGACGGCGTCCTGCGCGCGCTGTGTCACGCCGGGTCTAACCTGGTCCCGGTCAACGCCGACGAGGCCGCGGTCGCGGCCTGGACCGAGTTCGCCGGGCCGCAGCGGATGTGTGCGTCGATCATCGGACCCTCCGACGTGGCGATGGGCCTGTGGCACCGGCTCGCCGAGCGGTGGGGCCAGCCCTGGGCCCAGACCCGGGACGTCCGGCCGCACCAGCCGGTGATGTCGATCGACACCGCGCCCTCGGTGGCGCCCGACCCCCGGGTGCAGCGGGTCACCCTCGACCAGTGGGACGCCTACACCGACGCGGCGGTCAAGATGTACACCGAGGAGATCGGCGTCTCGCCGGCCCTGGGCAACGCGTCCGGGTACCGGTTCTACGTACGTCAGCTGATCGCGTCCGGGCGGGCGTTCGGGATCTTCGACGGCCACCGGGTGATCTTCAAGGCCGACCTGGGGTCGGTGTCGTCCTCGGTCTGCCAGGTCCAGGGGGTCTGGCTCGACCCCTCACTGCGGGGACGGGGGCTGGCCGCTCCGGCGATGGCTGCGGTGGTGCAGCTGGCCCGGACGGTGGTGCCCACTGTGTCGCTCTACGTCAACGACTACAACCTGCCGGCGCGGGCGACGTACGCGCGGGTCGGCTTCCGGACGGTCGGTGAGTTCGCCACGGTGCATTACTGACCCGAGTCGCATCGGCCCGCCTGCTCGGAAAACTGGTCGCGGACGGCAGGGGTTCGGCCGCATCAGTTGCGATCTGTGACCGGTTTTCGGTGTGAGGAGAGGTGAGGCAGGCCGTGCCACGGAGGCGATCGGCCGCCGGCCTGGCGGCCGCGATGGTGGGGACCCTGCTTTTCGGCGGCTACCTGACCGAACCGGCCGAGCGGTCCCGGGCCGCGGTGCCCGCCACGCCCGCCGCGACGGACGGGACCACGCCGACACCGGCGGCTCCCAGGCCGACTCCGAGACCCAGCGCGACACCCACGCCAGGGCCGTCGCCCCGGGCCACTCCGGCGCCCACTCCGGTCACCGCCACCCTGGTGATGAACGGCGACCTGCTCTGGCACAACTCGTTCTGGTACGGAGCGCGGGAGGACGCTCGGCGCCGCGGCCGGTCGGGTTACGACTTCGCTCCGGTGCTGGCCGGGATCCGTCCGGTGGTGGCCGGCGCTGACCTGGCGATCTGCCACCAGGAGCCGCCGCTGGGACCCGCCCGTGGACCCTTCGCCAACTACCCGCGGTTCTCCGTGCCGCCGCAGGTCGTGCCGGCCATCAAGGCCACCGGGTACGACGTGTGCACCACGGCCTCCAACCACAGCGTGGACCGCGGGTTCAGTGGGCTGAAGCGCACCCTCGACGCCCTCGACCGGGCCGGCATCGCCCACAGTGGCACGGCGCGAACCGCGGCCGAGGCGCGCCGACCGACCATCGTCACCACCCGCGCCGGCGTCCGGGTCGCGGTCATCTCCGGCACCTTCAGCACGAACGGGATCCCGGAGCCGCCCGGAAAGCCGTGGTCGGTGACCGGGCTGGAACCACGTGGACTGGTCGCCAAGGCGCGCCAGGCCCGGGTCGCCGGGGCCGACATCGTGGTGGTCGCGGCCCACGTCGGCACGGAGTTCTCCTCCCGGGTCAACGCCCAGCAGCGCCGCCTGGCCCGGACGCTGACCGCGTCGCCGCATGTCGACCTGGTCTACATGCACCACACCCACGTGGTGCAGCCCTGGGCCAAGGTCAACGGCAAGTGGGTGATCTACGGGCTGGGCAACACGGTGGCCCAGCACGAGACCGACATCCCGCAGGGCGCCGAGGGCGTGACCGCCCGGCTGCGCTTCGAGCGGGGCCGGAACGGCCGCTTCACCGTGACCCGCGCGGAGTACATCCCCACTCTCGTCACCCGGTACGCCCCCGGCCGCCCGTCCCGGCTCCACCAGGTCTCGGTGGCGCTGCCCAAGGCCCGCGGCGCCTTCCGAGAGCGGCTCCGGGTGGCCCAGCGCCGCACCACCGCCGTGGTCACCCG
>DATHBQ010000364.1:0-6679 GCA_035296105.1 Propionibacteriaceae bacterium
TGACCTTCCACGCCTTCGGCTATGCGCTGCTGCGCCGGTTCGCCGACCGGATCGGCCCGGACACCGACGGGCTGGCCCCGCCGGTCCGGCTGCTCACCGGTCCCGAGCAGGAGTTCCGGGTCCGGGAGACCCTGCAGGGCAGCCTGGAGACCCGCCGGGCAGCCTGGCCCGACTCGCTGGCCCGCGCCTTTCCCACCCGGGCCTTCGCCGCCGAGGTCCGGGCGGTCCTGGCCCGGGCCCGCCAGCTCGGAATGGACCCGGTCGACGTGGCGGCGGCCGGCGAGGCGGCCGGCCGGCCGGAGTGGGTAGGCGCCGGAGAGTTCTTCGAGGAGTACCTCGACGTGCTCGACGCCGAGGGGGTGCTGGACTACGCGGAGCTGGTGCACCGGTGCCGGATCCTGCTCGCCGACCCGGACGTCGTCAGCCGGCTGCGCGCCGAGCTCGACTGGGTGTTCGTCGACGAGTACCAGGACACCGACCCGGCGCAGGTCCGGTTGTTGCAGGCGGTGGCCGGCGGTGGGCGCGACCTCGTGGTCGTCGGCGACCCCGACCAGTCGATCTACACCTTCCGCGGCGCCGAGGCCCGGGGCATCCTCGACTTCCCGGACCGGTTCCGCACCGTCGACGGCGACCCGGCCCCGGTTCGAGCCCTGGCCACCACCCGGCGCTTCGGACCGGTGCTGCTGGCCGCCAGCCGCAACCTCGCCCGGCGGCTCGGCGTGCCCCGGGCACTGCCCGCCGACGTCTTCGCCGGCTTCCGCGAGCCGCGACCGATGTCCGGCGTTCCCCGTGGCTCGATCGAGGTCTTCACCTGTGTCAGCCCGGGCGCGGAGGCCGAGCACATCGCCGAGATCCTGCGCAGTGCGCACCTGCGCGACGGCCTGCCCTGGGACGAGATGGCGGTGCTGGTCCGGGCCGGCCGGTCGACGATCCCCGGCCTCACCCGGGCGCTGACCGCGGCCGGCGTACCGGTCGAGGTGGCGGGGGACGAGATCCCCTTGGCGGCCAACCCTGCCGTCCGGCCGCTGCTGCTGGCCCTGCAGGTCGCCGCCCGCGGCTGCGCCGTCACGCCCGACGAGGCGCAGGTGCTGCTCAGCTCACCGCTCGGCGGGATGGACAGCATGGCGGTCCGCCGGCTCGGCCGGGCCCTGCGGGAGGCGGAGCGGACCGAGCTGGCCGGCACCGCCCTGCCACGGCCGTCGGTCGAGCTGACCAGCCTGGCCCTGCGCCATCCCGACCGACTGGCCGAGTGCGGTGACGGGGCCGAGGTGACAGCCGCCCGGCGACTGGCCGACCTGCTCTGGCGCTGTGCGCGGGGCATCCAGGTTGGCAACACCGCCGAGGAGTCGCTCTGGCTGCTCTGGTCGGGCACCGACTGGCCGGACCGGCTCCGGCAGGAGGCCGCCCGTCCGGGTGAGGGCGGCCGCCGGGCCGACCGGGACCTGGACGCGATCTGCGCGCTGTTCGACATCGCCGCCCGCAGTGAGGAGATGGCCGGGCCGCGCGGTCTGACCGGGTTCCTGGCCGAGATCGAGAGTCAGCAGATTCCCGCCGACCCGATGCGAGAGTCCGACCTGCGCGGGTCTGCGGTGCGGGTGCTCACCGCCCACCGGGCCAAGGGCCTGGAGTGGGAGCTCGTCGTGGTGGCCGGCGTCCAGGAAGGCACCTGGCCCGACGTACGCCGGCGCGGATCGCTGCTGGAGGCGGATCGGCTGGGCCGTCGCTCCGTGACTGAGGCCGCCCCGGTCGCCAGCCGGATCGCCGAGGAGCGCCGGTTGTTCTACGTCGCCTGCACCCGGGCCCGATCGCGTCTGGTGGTCACCGCGGTGGCCGGCACCGAGGGCGAGGGGGACCAGCCGTCCCGCTTCCTGGGCGAGCTCGGCGTTGCGGTGCAGACCCGGCCCGGGCGGCCGCGGCGGCCGCTCTCGCTCGCCGCGCTGGTCGGAGAGCTGCGGCAGGTCAGTGTGGATCCCGAGATCGCACCCGGGCTGCGGGAGCAGGCGGCCAACCGGCTGGCCCGGCTCGCCCAGGCCACCGCGCCCGATGGGCACCGGCTGGCGCCCGGAGCCGACCCCGACCGCTGGTGGGGGCTGCACCCGCTCAGCGCGGCCGGTCGTCCCGTGGTGCCGGAGGAGGAGCCGGTCCGGCTCTCGGGCAGCCAGCTCGCCGGGGTTCTGGCCTGCTCACGGCGGTGGTTCCTGTCCCGTCAGGCCCGGGCCGAGGGGGCCCGGAGCACCGCGGCCAGCTTCGGCTCGGTCATCCACGTGCTGACCGACCACGGAGCCCGGACCGGCGCAGACCTGGCCGAGCTGACCGATCATCTCGACACCGTCTGGCGCCAGCTCGACTTCGACGCCAACTGGCTGTCGGCGGTGGAGCGGGTGGAGGCCGAGTCCGCCCTCGAGCGCTTCGTTCTCTGGCAGCAGGCCCGGACCGGATCGGTGCTGCTGGGCACCGAGGTCGAGTTCTCCTGCCGGGTCGACGTGGGCGGCGAGCAGATCCACCTGACCGGCAGCGCGGACCGGGTCGAGCGCGATCCCGACGGGCGGGTGCGGATCGTGGACTTCAAGACCGGGCGGACGCCGCCCAGCGCGGCCGATGTCGCCCTGCACGACCAGCTGGGGGTCTACCAGCTGGCTGTCGCCGCCGGGGCGCTGGCCGAGATCGCCGGCCCGGACGCCCGGCCGGGGGGAGCGGAGCTGGTGTACCTGCGGCTCTCCGACGGCCCGTCCAACTACCCGAAGGTGTTCACCCAGGCATCGATCGACGACATGCCGTTTCCGTTCGGTCCACCCGCGCCCGATCCGATAACCCCGCCGCCGGCCACCTGGGTGCACCAGCGTTTGGCGGACGCGGCCACCCTGATCCGGACCGAGCGGCACGAGGCCCGGGTGGGACCGGACTGCCGCTTCTGCGCCTTCCGGGGCAGCTGTCCGGCCCAGCCGGCCGGACGGCAGGTGGTGTCGTGATGACGTTGGTGGCAAGGGGGGCGACCCCCTTGGACCCCCGCCGCGCGCGCAAGAACATACGGGAGCGCGCGATGTCCTCGGCAAGGGGGGCGACCCCCTTGGACCCCCGCCGCGCGCGCAAGAACATACGGGAGCGCGCGTGACCATCACCGCGCTGGTCCCGGCGTCGCGCTCGCGCCGGCTGCACTCGACCGACGACCTCGTCGAGGCGCTCGGCGTGCCGTTCTCGGCCGCCCAGCTGGAGGCCATCACAGCACCGCTCGAGCCGGGAGTGATCATCGCCGGGGCCGGCTCGGGCAAGACCACGGTGATGGCGGCCCGGGTGGTCTGGCTGGTGGGCACGGGTGCCGTCCGGCCGGAGCAGGTGCTGGGCCTGACGTTCACCCGCAAGGCGGCCGCCGAGCTGTCCACCCGGGTGCGGACCGCCCTGCTGCGGGCCGGGGTGGTCGCCGACTCCGGGGTCGACGAGTCGGGCGAGCAGCTGATCATGACCTACGACGCGTTCGCCGCCCGGCTGGTCGCCGAGCACGGGCTGCGGCTCGGCTTCGAGGCCGACCCGACGATGCTGACCGGGGCGAGCCGGTACCGGCTGGCCGCCCGGGTGGTCAAGGCCGCCGCGGGTCCGTTCGAGTTCATCTCCCGCCTGCGGCCGGCCACCGTGACCGAGCGCGTGCTGCGGCTGGACGCCGACCTGCAGCAGCACCTGGTCGACCCCGCCGAGCTGGACAAACACACCCGTGACCTGCTGGTCGCGCTGGAGTCGGCGCCGTTGAACAACCGGGGCCGGACCTACGCCGACGTGGCCCGGGCGATGGTGGTCGCCCAGGAGCGGCTGGAGCTGGCCAGCCTGGTGCAGGAGTACCAGGCGCTCAAGCTGCGGCTCGGGCTGGTGGAGTTCGCCGACCAGATGGCCATCGCCGCCCGACTCGCGGTGCAGGCCCCGGCGGTGTCGGCCGCGCTCCGGTCCAGCTTCGCGGTGGTGCTGCTCGATGAGTACCAGGACACGTCGGCCGCCCAGGCGACGATGCTGCGCGGCCTGTTCTCGGGGGCCACGCCGAGCGAGGGTCTCGGCCACCCGGTGACCGCGGTGGGAGACCCGCTGCAGGCCATCTACGGCTGGCGGGGAGCGGCGGCCAGCAACATCCTGACCTTCGCGGTGAGCTTCCGCCGCAGCGACGGACAGCCGGCGACCGACTTCGCCCTGACGGTCAACCGGCGCAGCGGACACACGATCCTCCACCTGGCCAACGGCCTCAGCACGCCCCTGCGCGGCGAGGCGGCCGGACCGGGGGTGGGCCGGCTCGAGGCACCGGCGGAGGCGCCGGCCGGGGAGATCCGCGCCGCGACCTTCGACACCTGGGCGGAAGAGGTCAGCTGGATCGCTGACCAGGTGGTGGCCGTCAAGGCCGAGGGTCCGGCCGATCGGTGGGCCGACATCGCCGTGCTGACCCGGCGCAATGCCGACATCGCACCCCTCTACGCCGAGCTCACCGCCCGCGACGTGCCGGTGGAGATCGTCGGCCTCGGCGGGTTGCTGCACCTGCCCGAAGTGATGGACGTGACGGCCACGCTGCGGCTGATCGACGACGTCACGGCGAACCCGGACCTGATCCGGCTGCTGACCGGTCCTCGCTGGCGGGTCGGCCCCCGCGACCTGGCGCTGCTCGGTCGCCGGGCGCTGCAGCTCGCGCGGACGGGGTCACCGGTGCCGCCCGGACCGGGAGCCGACTCGGTGCTGGACGCGCTCGAGCACGCCGTCGCCGACCTGGACCCCACCGACGTGGTGAGCCTGCTCGACGCCCTGGAGGATCCGGGACCGGAGCCCTACTCGGATGCCGCCCGGGAGCGGTTCACCCGGCTGGCCGAGGAGCTGGCCTACCTGCGCCGGCACGTGGACGAGCCGGTCCTCGACCTCGCCCGCCGGGTGATCGCCACGCTCGGCCTGGACATCGAGCTGCTCGCCACGCCGGAGTACGCCCGGTCGTCCCGGCGCGACCAGCTCGGCGCCTTCCTGGACGCCGTCGCTGCCTACGTCGACGTGGACGGTGAGGCTTCGCTCAGCGGGCTGCTGGGCTACCTGCAGGCCGAGCTCGACCAGGGCACGGGTCTCGACCAGGCCGTCCCGTCCGACCGCGAGGCGGTCAAGCTGCTCACGGTGCACAAGGCGAAGGGCCTGGAGTGGGAGGCGGTGTTCCTGCCCGCCCTGATGCAAGGCACGTTCCCCAGCGACCGGGTCACCGACAACTGGGTCACCAACCCCGCGGTGCTGCCCGCCGACCTGCGGGGCGACGCGACGTCGATCCCGCAGCTGGCCGAGGCCACGAACGCCGCCATGGGCGAGTACAAGACGGCGCTCTCGGCGCAGCAGCAGCTGGCCGAAGACCGGCTGGCCTACGTCGCGGTGACCCGCGCCAAGCGGCTGTTGGTCGGATCCGGTCACTCCTGGCGACCGGAGCTGGTGCGGTCCCGGACGCCGTCGGCCTACCTGCGGGCGATCTTGGAGGCCGCCCGCGAGCAGGGCCGACTGCTGGCCGAGGCCGAGCCGCCGGGACCGAACAACCCGCTGGTCACCGAGGCCGTACCGCATCCTTGGCCCGCGCCGCTCGACCCCGAGGCCCTGCGCCGGCGCGAGGAGGCGGCGGAGTCGGTACGCCGGGCGCAGGCGCGATTGGCCGCCACCGGCAGCTACGAGGACCCGGCCACGCCGCCGCTGCTTCTCGACGACGAGGAACGGCTCGCCGGCTGGGACTCGGATCTGGAGCAGCTGCTGGCCGAGGCCGTGATGGCGCGGTCCGGGGAGCAGAGCGTCCCGCTCCCCACCTCGCTGTCCACCACCGCTGTCCTCCGGCTGCAGTCCGACCCGGACGCCTTCGCCGCCGAGGTGGCCCGGCCGATGCCGCAGCCGCCGTCCCGGGGGGCCCGGTTCGGCACCCGGTTCCACCTGTGGGTCGAGCGCTACTTCGGGCCCGGCCTGGCCACCGGCGGACTGGGGCAGCAGCTGCTGGTCGACCCCGACGACCTCCCCGACCGGGCCGACGCCGGGGCGTACGGAGAGGAGGAGCTGCGGGCCCTGTGCGACGCCTTCGCCGCCGGTCAGTTCGGCCGGACCGCCCCGTACGCGCTGGAAGCGCCGTTCAGCGTGGTGATCGGCGGACGCCTGGTCCGCGGCCGGATCGACGCGGTCTACGCCGACGTGGGCGAGGGCTTCCGGTTCCGGGTGGTGGACTGGAAGACCAGCCGGGCCGAGACGGCCGACCCGCTGCAGCTCGCGATCTACCGGCTGGCCTGGGCGGAGGCGAACTCGGTGCCGGCGAGCGAGGTGGACGCGGTTTTCTACTACGTCCGCACCGACAGCGTGGTCCGGCACCCCCAGGTGCCCGGCCGGGAGGGGCTCGAGCGGCTGCTCGCCGACGGTTGAGCTGGTGATTAGTCTTGTTTGGTGATCAACTGGGCGATGGCCAGTGACCTCGATCGGGTCGACCATCACCGCAGCTCCGCTGACTGGGTCGCGGGGCTGTGGCGGCTGGAGGACGCGAGGCTGCTGAAGCTCGACGCCCAGGCTCGGTTCACCACCAACACTGGGGGCAGCAAGCTGCGGATGACCCGGCCGTTCGTCGAGTTCGACAGCCAGCGGCACCGGCTGCTCGGCCTGCTCAACGGATCACCCGGCTTCGCCGTGGAGACCCTCACCGAGGGTGAGGTCCACGACC